>NZ_JAJSPB010000039.1:0-28807 GCF_021282325.1 Marinobacter sp. G11 | reverse complement strand
GAACCCAAGCATAACCCCGCCCCCACAACCAAACGGATAGGAGCCCAAGCCAGAACCATCCACCTACCGAGGCCGCAATCGCCGCCTCTCCGCCCGCCGCATCCAGAACCAGGCAATAAAGGCAATCACCGAAACCGCCGCAATAATCAAAGTAGCCAACGCATTAATCTCCGGCGACACCCCCATCCGCACAGACGAAAACACCACCATCGGCAAAGTCGTCGCTCCCGGCCCGGACACAAAGCTGGCAATCACCAGATCATCCAGCGACAAAGTAAACGCCAGCAGCCAGCCTGACACCAGCGCCGGCGCAATCACCGGCAGCGTGATCACAAAGAAGGTCTTGAGCGGCGTACAACCCAAATCCATGGCTGCTTCCTCGATGGACAAATCCACCTCCCGCAACCGCGCACTCACCACCACCGCCACATAAGCACTGCAGAAGGTCGTGTGGGCAATCCAGATCGTCGCCATGCCACGGTCCACCGGCCAGCCAATCAGCTGCGCCATCTGCACAAACAGCAGCAACAGCGACAAACCGGTGATCACTTCCGGCATCACCAGTGGCGCCGTGATCATGCTGGACAGCAGCGTGCGCCCGCGCATCTTCTTGAACCGGGTAATCACAAACGCACACAAGGTGCCCAGGCACACCGCCATGCTGGCGGAGTAGAAGGCAATGCGCAGGCTCATCCAGACGGCAGACAGGATTTGCTCATTGGCAAACAGCGCGCCGTACCATTTCGTGGAAAATCCGGCCCATACCGAAACCAGCCGCGAGGCGTTGAACGAGTAAACGATCAACACCACCATCGGCAGGTACAGGAACAGCATGCCCAGTACCAGCATGGATTTTGAGAAGCCGGGGGCTTTCAGCTTAACCATTCTTTTCCATCTCCCGAGCCTGGAAACGGTGGAACAGCACAATCGGAATCAACAGCAATGCCAGCATCACAATCGCCAGCGAAGAGGCTACCGGCCAGTCGCGGTTGTTGAAGAACTCTTCCCACAGTACCTTGCCGATCATCAGGGTATCCGGCCCGCCCAGCAGTTCCGGAATCACAAACTCGCCCACCGCCGGAATGAATACCAGCATGGAGCCCGCCAGGATGCCGGCCTTGGACAGGGGCAAAGTGATCGCCCAGAAAGTAGTCAGGCTACGGCAGCCAAGATCCGACGCCGCTTCCAGCAGGCGTACGTCCAGCTTCACCAGATTGGTGTAGATGGGCAGGATCATGAACGGCAGGTAGGCGTAGACAATGCCCAGAATCACCGCAAAGTTGGTGTTCAGCATTTTCAGTGGCGCATCGATCAGCCCCAGCCACATCAGGAACGTGTTCAGCAGGCCCTGGTTACCGAGAATGCCCATCCACGCGTACACGCGGATCAGGAACGAGGTCCAGGACGGCAGCATCACCATCAGCAGTAACACCAGTTGCCAGTGCTTGGGCGCCCGGGCCATGGCGTAGGCCATGGGGTAGCCGATCAGCAGGCAGAACAGGGTGGCCAGGAACGCAGTTTTCACCGAGCCCCAGTAGGCGGCGATGTACAGGCTGTCGGAGGCCAGGAACAGGTAGTTGCCAAAATTGACCACCACCGACAGGGTGTTGTCTACCCAACGGAACACCGGCTCGTAAGGTGGAATCGCCATGACCGCCGAGGTCAGGCTGATCTTCAGCACCAGCGCAAACGGCAGCAGGAAGAACAGCAGCAACCAGGCGAAGGGTACCCCGAACACGACTCGCCGGTGGAATACCACTGCCCGCACCCGCTCGGCGAAGGGGGTTGCCAGAAGCTTCTTGGTCATGGCGTCAGTTCCAGAGCAGAATGGGACTGGAAGCTTCCCAGGACACATACACCTGATCACCCCAGGTGGGCCGCTCGCCCCGGCGCTCCACGTTGGCCATGGTGGCCTGAACCCGCTTGCCACTGGCCAGCTTCACGTAGTAAGACGTGATGTCGCCCAGGTAGGCGATGTTGTCTACTGTGCCGCAGCTCCAGTTGGTGTCGCCTTCGGGCTTCTCGGTCGTCAGGTAGATCTTTTCCGGGCGCAGGGCGATCAGGGTTTCGGTGGTTTCTGCGGGCGTAGTTACACCCCGGTCGATAAACACCGGTGCGTCCAGCAGGTCGCTGGTCAGCGAGATGCTGTCGGAGTTGTCTTCCAGGATGTTCGCCTCGAAGATATTCACCGAGCCGATGAACTCCGCCGTCATGCGGCTGTTCGGGCTCTCATAGATATCAATGGGCGAGCCCACCTGGGCAATCCGGCCGTAAGACATGATGGCAATGCGGCTGGCCATGGTCATGGCTTCTTCCTGGTCGTGAGTCACCATCAGGCAGGTCACGCCCACTTTCTCCAGGATATCTACCAGCTCCAGCTGCATTTCTGTGCGCAGTTTTTTGTCCAGCGCGCCCATGGGCTCGTCCAGCAACAACAGCTTCGGGCGCTTCGCCAGCGAGCGGGCCAGGGCCACACGTTGCTGCTGGCCACCGGATAATTGCTGGGGCCGGCGCTTGCCGTAGGCCTCCATTTTTACCAGCTTGAGCATGGCCGCCACCCGGTCGGCGATTTCGCTTTTCGGCAGTTTGTCCTGTTTCAGGCCCATGGCAATGTTCTGCTCCACCGCCATGTGGGGGAACAGGGCATAGGACTGGAACATCATATTGGTGGGGCGCAGGTACGGGGGCAGGGCAGTGATGTCCTGGCCGTCCAGCACAATGCGGCCGGAATCCGGGGTTTCAAAGCCCGCGAGCATGCGCAGCAGGGTGGACTTGCCAGAGCCCGAACCACCCAGCAGGGCGAAGATCTCGCCCTTGTGGATGTCCAGGCTCACGTCGTCCACCGCCAGGGTGCTGTCGAAGCTCTTGGAAATGCCTTTGATGCTGAGGAGCACCTCCGCTTGCGCGGAGGTATTGTTGGTCACGGCCACCGTCAGCGACCGGATTTCACGCTGGTCCAGGTGCGGGTCATCAGGCGCTGCGCGTCCTGTGGCCGACCTTCCATGATGTACAGCTTCTTCATCACCTCGTCGGTGGGGTAGATGCTGGTGTCATTGAGGATTTCCGGGTCCACAAACTCGTTGGCCGGTTTGTTCGGGTTGGCGTACCACACGTAGTTGGTCACATCGGCGATGATTTCCGGACGCAGCAGGAAATTCATCAGCTTGTGAGCATTTTCCACGTTCGGCGCGCCGGCTGGAATGGTCATCATGTCAAACCACAGCACCGCGCCCTCTTTGGGGATGGTGTAGCGGATAACGTTGCCGTTCCCGGCTTCTTCAGCACGGGCAGCGGCCTGCAGGATGTCGCCGGAGTAACCTGCAGCTACGCACAGGTCACCGTTGGCCAGGTCGCCAATGTAACGGGATGAATGGAAGTAGGTGATGTTCGGGCGTACCGCCTTGATCACTTCACCGCCTTTCTTGATGTCGTCGGCGTTGTTGCTGTTCGGGTCCAGGCCGATGTAGGCCATGGCGGCACGAACCATCTCTTCACCGGAATCCAGCATGGCAATGCCACAACCACCGGCGGCCAGCTTGCCGGTCACTTCGGGATCAAACACCAGAGCCCAGGAATCGGTCGGGGCGCTGTCGCCCAGGATGGTCTGGATGCGGCCTTCGTTGTAGCCATAGCCGTTGGTGCCCCAGAGGTACGGCAGGGAGAACTGGCTGCCCGGGTCGACTTTTTCCAGGTCGTCCATCAGGTCCGGGTTGAGGTTAGCCATGTTCGGCAGCTTGCTGTGGTCCAGTGCTACAAAAGCCTTGGCAGAAATCTGCTTGGCTACGTAGTGGTTGGAGGGCACAACAAGGTCGTAACCGGAGCGGCCAGACAACAGGGCGGCCTCCAGCACCTCGTTGCTGTCGTAAACGTCGTAGACAACCTTGATGCCGGTTTCCTGGGTGAACTTCGCCAGGGTGTCCTCGGCGATGTAGTCAGACCAGTTGTAAACACGCACTTCTCCGGCAGCAAAAACCGAAGAGGCACCCAGAGACAACGCAACAGCGGCGGCAAGCGCCTGTGGCTTACACAACTTGAACATTGGATGGTGTCCCTCACTGAAAAGGGATGGATACAAAACGTGCAGGACGCACGCGGTTCTGGTGGGATCCGAGCGATTTTTAACACGATGTGGGGGTGTGCGCTACATAAATTTCACTGGCGGGATCGGGGGTTGTGCGTACGCCCCGAATCGTGGCGGGGGCGGCGGCCTTTACCTTGTTTTTACACTGGTTGACGGACACGGCTGGGTATCTTGGTCACTATAGATCCAAACAATCGAATCTGGAGCAAACAGATGCTGAAGTTGCCAGGGTTGAGGGTGGGAGGATTGCTGGCATTGGCAGCAGTTGTGCTGTCTGGCTGTAAGGTCAGTGCCACGTCGGGTGATCGTTACTACGACGAGCCGAGCTATAGCCGGGGCTACTTCCTGGATGCCAGGGACACCGGCCATTATTTCCCCGATGAAAGCTGGAGCCTGAACCACGAAGCCGAGGTGTGCATCGGTGAAACTCTGTACTTCGAAACCGCCGATGGCCGGGTTCGTGTATACGGTTCCCCTGCCTATAGCGAAAACAGCTTCCGAGCCGCGGCCACAGAACTGAATACCCGCATAGACGGTGTATTAAACCGGTTCAAAATGACCTGGCGGGACTTTGTGGATGAGCGCAGTGCCGAGGTGCCCTATCCTGAGCGGATTGTGGGGTGTCTGAGCTCGCGGGTGACAAATGTCAACCTGGCATTGGGAACCCTCGCAGCGGTGGCCATCGCGCCATATCACAGAAGCTGGCCTTATGAGGCCGGGCAGATATTCACCCACGAGCTGGCCCATTACGTTCAGGAAAACCTGAGCCATTACAGCGCCGCGGTTCCCCTGCTGCCGTACTGGTTTGCGGAAGGCCAGGCCGCCCTTGTGGCCGGTGATCCGGTTGCCCCGGCTTACCAGCACTACGACTACAGCCCGCTGCGAGATGCCACACGAAGCGAGGCTGGCAACGTCAGCTACCGCTTTGAACACTACGCCCTGGCATACCGGTACCTTGAGCAGGCCAATGGCGCCCTGACGATGACCCTGCTGCTGGACCTGGTGCAGTACATGGACTGGACAGGCGATTATCGAGGGGTAATCAGCACCGGTGAATCCCGGGCCTTTGTTGAGGCTTTTGATGCGATGGAGCTGGTGGATCATCGGGGCCGGTATTTGAGCTTTGGGCGATTCTTTGCGGACTACCATGCCCTAGTGAGTGACTGGCGTTAACCTGCTGACAACTTTATGCGGCGGGATGCCCTCGCGAACCCGGATGATGTCTGCCATCACTGCGAGAGCAATCTCCGCCGGTGTCTTGCTGCCGATATTCAGGCCGATGGGCATGCGGATTTGCTCAACCTGCTGCTCGTTCAGCCCGCCAATGCGCAGTAAACGCTCCCGGCGTTTTTCCGAGGTGCGTAAAGAACCCATCACGCCGATGTAGAAGGCGTCGGTTTTCACCGCTTCCATCAGGGCGGTGTCGTCAATCTTCGGGTCGTGGGTGAGGGCAACCACCGCGGTTGCTCCGTGGCAGCCTTCGCGGGCAATCCACACGGAGGGCAACTCCTGGCGCAGGGTAACGCCGGGTACGTTGAAGTTGCAGACTTCTTCCTGGCGCGGGTCACATACGATCACCTCGAAACCCAGGCTGTGGGCAAAGCTGGCGCAGGCGGTGGCCACCGGCGACAAGCCGGCAATGATCAACCGGGATACCGGCCCCACCCGCAGTTTCAGGGTGGCGGTTGCTTCGTCTTCCATCACTTTCTGGCCCGTTTCCCGGTCTGGTTCGACACTGGCTTCGCCGGTTTTAAGGCAAACCTTTCGAACCACATGGCCCTGGCCGCTCAAGGCGGCCCGAAGTGCCAGGAAGTGCTCCCGGGATGAGGCGGAGGCGGGAAAGTGCTCGATCAGCACATCCAGAACGCCGCCGCAGGGCAGGCTGACTCTGGGATTGTTCAGGCCATCGGCGGCACCGTAGCGGATTCGGTTGATGCGGCCCTGGAATTCGCCTTCCTGCAGGCGTTCGAGAAAGTCCTCTTCCACACAGCCGCCTGACAACGAGCCGCAATGGTCGCCATTGGCCTGTGCCACCAGCCAGGAGCCCGGCGCCCGGGGAGAGGAGCCGAAGGTACTGAGTACCGTACATAGCCAGAAATCCTGACCGCCATCGCACCAGCTGATGGCCTGGTCAACTACCTGAATGTCCAGTGGCTGCATCTGCGCCTCCCGAATGAATAAGTGAAGCCTGTGTGATACCGGAATTTTGTCGCCTTGCCAATTGCAGTCGGGCCAGGGAGCCAGGCTATCTGCGCCAATGGGTCAGTGCCTGGCGGTATGCCGGTAGTCGCTGGGGGATTTGCCCATTACCTTTTTGAACAGCCGGGAGAAGTAATAGGCATCGTCGTAACCCAGTTGCCGGCTGATGTCAGCGAAGGTGTGGCTGGTGGTGTCCAGCAGTTCGCAGGCCCGCTCCACCTTCAGGTGCAGGAAATGCTGAATCGGTGAGGTGCCGGTCTGTTCCCGGTAACGGGTGGCGAAATGGGCCGGTGATAGCCCGCTGAGTTCGGCCAGTTGCTGCAAGGTCAGTCGCTCTTCCAGGTGTTCGCGCATGTAGTTGTGAAGGGTGTCCAGCTCGGCTTGCCGGGCCTGGCTGGTTTCATCCACGTTCATGGGGACGGCACTCAGCAGCTGTCGAAGGCGATTGCTGGCGTGGATCAGCCCCTTGGTGCGGAAGCCGGTCTGGCGAACCGACAGCAGGCCGTTGAAGTCTACCAGCAGGCGGGGCTGGCGCCCCAGATGGAGCACTCGGGTGTTGTCATCAAACCCCATGTAGTCACCAAACTCCGCTGCCAGCGGGCCGGTGTAATGCACCCAGTGAATAGTCCATGGATTGTCCGGGTCTGCGGTGTAGCGGTGGCTGGCGCCGGCCGGCAGCAGCAACAGGTCGCCGGCGCTGACGGTGTAAGGTTCGCCCGCCACGTTCAGAAAAGCTTTGCCATCGGTGCAATAGATCAAAAGATTGTCACGATGGTGTTCCCGATGCATGTGATGGCCCGCCGCCCGCCGGTAATGGCCGAACGCCAGCGGGTACAGCTCCCGGGTAAGTGGGTGGTGCGCCAGTTGGCGGACGATGGGCTCCGGAACCACATAGCGAACGCTGTCTGCAGGAACAGGCCACTGGGAGGTTTGCGCGGATGGCTTGGTGCTTTGATGACTGGTCATCGAAAAATAATCCATCATGGGCGAAACTTAGTCAATCATCAGGCGGCAAGGAGCGTGCTAGTCTTTTGGAAAATCATCGCCAGGTCCGCTGCGTTATTCAGCGGGCCACGGCACTCCCGGACAACAACAAACAGGGACCATCCTCATGAAAAAAGTACCTCAGTTTATTGCTGGTGAATTTGTTCAGAGCCAGACCCAGAACTGGATCGACGTGACCAACCCGGCCACCAACGAAGTCATCGCCCAGGTGCCCTGCGCCACGGCAGACGAAATGCGCAAGGCCATCGACAACGCCGGTGAGGTGTTCAAGAGCTGGAAAGAAACACCGGTATCCCAGCGGGCCCGGGTCATGCTGCGTTACCAGGCGCTGCTGAAAGAACATCACGACGAGATTGCCGAAATCCTGTCCCAGGAAACCGGCAAGACCTTTGACGACGCCAAGGGCGATGTCTGGCGCGGAATCGAAGTGGTAGAGCATGCCGCCAACGTGGCGTCCATGATGATGGGCGAGACTGTTGAAAACGTCGCGCGGGAAGTGGACACCCATTCCTGGATCCAGCCGTTGGGCGTTTGCGCTGGTATTACCCCGTTCAACTTCCCGGCCATGATTCCCCTGTGGATGTTCCCCATGGCCATCGCCTGCGGTAACACCTTTGTACTGAAGCCGTCCGAGCAGGACCCGCTGACCCCGATGCGCCTGGCGGAACTGTTCGAAGAAGCCGGTGCGCCCAAGGGCGTTCTGCAGGTAGTACACGGTGCCAAGGAGCAGGTGGACACCCTGCTGAACGATCCCGCCATCAAGGCAATTTCCTTTGTGGGTTCGGTACCGGTCGGCCGCTACATCTACGAAACCGGCACCCGCAACATGAAGCGCGTGCAGAGCTTTGCCGGCGCCAAGAACCACATGGTCATCATGCCGGATGCCGACAAGCAGCAGGTGATCAATGCCCTGGTGGGTGCCTCTGTGGGTGCCGCCGGCCAGCGTTGCATGGCTATCTCCGTGGCGGTGTTTGTAGGCGCGGCGCAAGAGTGGATTCCGGAACTCAAGGAAGCCATGGCGAAGGTACGCCCGGGTGCCTGGAACGACTCCGGTGCCAGCTATGGCCCGGTGATTAGCCCGAGGGCCAAGGAGCGGGTTGAAGCCCTGATCGCCACCGGCGAAGCCCAGGGTGCGAAGCTGATGCTGGATGGTCGCGGCTGCACAGTGGATGGCCTGCCGGACGGTAACTGGGTAGGGCCCACCCTGTTCAGCGAAGTCACGCCGGAAATGGACATCTATAAAGAAGAAATCTTCGGCCCGGTGCTCACCTGTATGAACGCGAACGACCTTGGCGAAGCCATCGAGCTGATCAACAACAGTCCTTATGGCAACGGAACGTCTATCTTCACTAACCACGGTGGTGCTGCCCGCCGCTTCCAGCACGAAATCGAAGTCGGCCAGGTGGGTGTGAATATTCCCATCCCGGTGCCCCTGCCGTTCTTCTCTTTCACTGGCTGGAAAGGTTCCTTCTACGGTGACCAGCACGCTTACGGCAAGCAGGCAGTGCGTTTCTACACCGAAACCAAGACCGTCACCTCCCGCTGGTTTAACAGTGAAGCGACGTCTACCGAAGCCAACTTCTCCATCCAACTCCGGTAACGCCGAGCAGGGAGCTGAACGATGGATTTCAACCTGACCGAAGACCAGCTGGCGTTCCGGGATGCGGCCCGGGCCTTTGCCGAGAAAGCCATGGCACCCTATGCCGGCCAGTGGGATGTAGACCACACCTTCCCGGTGGAGGTGATGAAAGAAGCCGGCGAGATGGGCTTTATGGGGATTTATACCCCGGAAGCCCTGGGCGGCATGGGCTTGTCCCGCCTGGACACCTCGGTGATTGTGGAAGAGCTGGCCATGGCCTGCCCATCCACGGCGGCCTTCATCACCATTCACAACATGGCCACCTGGATGGTGGCCAGCTTTGCCTCCGATGACCTGAAGCAGGAAATCGTGCCCAAGCTGGCCAGTGGCGAATGGTTGGCCTCCTACTGCCTGACCGAACCCGGCGCCGGCTCCGATGCGGCCAGCCTGCGCACCAAAGCGGTTCGGGATGGCGACAGCTATGTGATCAACGGCAGCAAAATGTTTATCTCCGGCGCCGGTGCCACCGATGTGCTGGTACTGATGGCCCGCACCGGTGATGCCGACAGTGGCGCCAGGGGGATTTCCACCTTTGTAATCCCTGCTGATGCCAAGGGCATTTCCTACGGCAAGAACGAGGAAAAGATGGGGTGGCACAGCCAGCCCACGCGGCTGGTCACCCTGGAAGACGTGCGCATTCCGGCCAGTAACCGCATCGGCAATGAAGGCGATGGCTTCGCCATTGCCATGAAGGGCCTGGACGGCGGTCGCCTGAACATTGCCACCTGCTCCCTTGGCGGCGCCCAGGCGGCACTGCTGCGGGCCCGCAATTACCTGCACGAGCGCCAGCAGTTCGGCAAGCCACTGGCCGCGTTCCAGGCGTTGCAGTTCAAACTGGCGGATATGGCTACCAACCTGGTGGCGGCCCGGCAGATGGTGCGTTTGGGCGCCTTCAAGCTGGATGCCGGCGACCCGGAAGCCACCTTGCATTGCGCCATGGCCAAGCGCTTCGCCACCGATGCCTGTTTCGAGGTGGCCAACGAGGCCCTGCAGTTGCACGGCGGCTACGGCTACATTCGGGAATACCCGCTGGAGCGCTATGTGCGGGACCTTCGGGTACACCAGATTCTCGAAGGCACCAACGAAATCATGCGCCTGATTATTGCCCGCCGCATGCTGGAAGACGGCGTTGCCGAAGCCATCCAGTAACCGGCCCCGATCATCAGAACCGGAACAACCAAAGGAATTTACCATGAGCGAACTGATTCAACTGGAAAAGCGCGATCACATTGCGATCCTGACCATCGCCAACCCGCCGGCCAACACCTGGACGGCAGACTCCCTGGCGGCTCTGGAAGCCACCATTGAAGACCTCAACGCCGACCGCAACATCTTCGCGCTGGTGGTCACCGGCCAGGGTGAGAAATTCTTCTCTGCCGGGGCGGACCTGAAAACCTTTGCCGATGGCGACCGCGCCCGGGCCAACGAAATGGCCCAGAAGTTCGGCCAGGCCTTCGCCACGCTGACCGCCTTCCGGGGTGTGTCGATTGCCGCCATTAACGGCTACGCCATGGGCGGTGGCCTGGAATGTGCGTTGTCTTGCGATATTCGCATTGCCGAATCGCACGCCCAGATGGCCCTGCCAGAAGCCGGTGTTGGCCTGCTGCCCTGCGCCGGCGGTACGCAAAACCTGCCCTGGCTGGTAGGCGAGGGCTGGGCCAAGCGCATGATTCTGTGCGGCGAGCGGGTCGATGCCAGCAAGGCGCTGCAGATTGGCCTGGTGGAAGAAGTGGTGCCGTCCGGTCAAGGCCTGGAAGCCGCCCTGAAACTGGCCGAAGGCGCCTGCAAACAGAGCCCGTCTTCCATTGCCCGCTGCAAGCAGCTGGTGATGAGCGCCCGTGATGGCCGTAGCCACACCGATGGCTGGCGCATGGAGCGGGAGCTGTTTGTGGAGCTGTTCCACACCGAAGACCAGAAAGAAGGCGTGAATGCGTTCCTAGAGAAGCGCAAGCCGGAATGGAAAAACCGTTAAGGCCGGGGCAGCTATGAGCGATCAACCGATGGTATTTGAAGAGTGGACCACAAACGGCGGTGGCCGGATTGCGGTCGCCAGGCTGAACAGCCCGCGCAACCTGAATTCGCTGTCTATGGACATGATCCGCCTGCTCAAGCCGCAGCTGCAACGCTGGGCCGACGATGACAGCGTATGTGCGGTCTGGCTGGAAGCCGAGGGCGACAAGGCCTTCTGCGCCGGTGGCGATATCGTGTCCCTGTACCGCAGCATGACCGAGCCCGGGAAGCTGGCCGAAGGTGAACGGTTCTTCACCGAAGAATACGAGCTGGACTACCTGATCCATACTTTCCCCAAACCGGTTGTGTGCTGGGGCAATGGCATTGTGATGGGCGGCGGCATCGGCCTGATGGCGGGCGCTTCCCACCGGGTAGTTACCGAGCACTCGAAACTGGCCATGCCGGAAGTGAGCATCGGCCTGTACCCGGATATCGGCGCCGGCTGGTTCCTGACCCGCATGCCCGGGCGTACCGGAATGTTTCTGGGGCTGACCGGCACCCGCATGAACCCAGCCGATGCGCTGTTTGTGGGCATGGCAGACCGGTTCGTCAGCCACGAACTCAAAGGGCAGGTGATTGATGCCCTGGCCTCCGCCAACTGGCAGGGTTCCAGCGCCCATAGTGTTGTCAGCTCGGTACTGCGCCAGTATGAACAGCAAAGCCGGGAGGCGCTGCCGGCGTCTCCGGTTCGTGATCACTTTGATGATATCCAGCAGGCCACCGATGGCGATTCCCTTGAGCAGGTGGTAGCGCAGCTGAAAGACCTGAGCGGCAGTGAGGGCTGGCTGGGCAAAGCCGTGAAGGGATTGGCGAGTGCCTCCCCCACCTCGCTGGCCCTGACCTGGAAACATCTGCAGCGCAGCCAGCGGGACAGCCTGAAACAGGTGCTGGATAACGAGCTGGTGATGTCGGTGAACTGCCTGAAGAAGGGCGAGTTTGCCGAAGGTATCCGGGCGTTGCTGATCGACAAAGACATGCAGCCCCGCTGGCGTTATGCCTCGCTGGCGGAACTGGACAACGAGTGGATTGAAGCATTTTTCAGCCAGGCGCCCGGGCACTGATAAATCCCGGCGCACTGCTACAAAAACAAGGAGAAGCAAGATGGCGAAGGTAACTTTTATTGGTCTGGGCAACATGGGCGGGCCCATGGCCTCCAACCTGCTGAAGGCGGGGCATGAGGTCACGGTTTTCGACCTGTCCAAACCGGCGGTTGAAGCGTTGGTGGCCGAAGGGGCCAGCACTGCGGATTCAGCTAAAGCGGCAACCCAGGGCACCGAGTGCGTAATCACCATGCTGCCGGCGGGCAAGCATGTGGAAGCGGTGTACCTGGGCGAAGACGGCCTGCTGGCAGCCCTGCCGGCAGGCACCCTGGTGATTGACTCCTCCACCATTGCCCCGGAAACCTCCCGGGCGGTGGCAGAAGCTGCCGCAGCAAAAGACCTGGCCTTTATCGACGCGCCGGTATCCGGCGGCGTAGGTGGCGCCAAGGCCGGTACACTCACCTTTATCTGCGGCGGCGAAGTGGCCACCTACAACAAGGCACGGCCGGTTCTGGAAGCCATGGGCAAGAACATCTTCCACGCGGGACCCCACGGCGCGGGCCAGGTTGCCAAAATCTGCAACAACATGATGCTGGCCATCCTGATGGCCGGCACCAGCGAAGCCCTGGCTCTGGGCGTCAAAAATGGCCTGGACCCTGCGGTACTGTCGGAAATCATGAAGCAGAGCTCCGGCGGCAACTGGGCCCTGAACGTGTACAACCCGTGGCCGGGGGTAATGGAAGGGGTGCCGGCATCCCGGGATTACCAGGGCGGTTTCCTGGTGAACCTGATGACCAAGGACCTGGGGCTGGCGTTTGATAACGCGGTCGCCAACCAGGCCTCCATCCCCATGGGCTCCCTGGCCCGCAACCTGTTCCAGCTGCATGCCGGGCAGGGTAACGGTCAGCTGGACTTTTCGAGTATCCTGAGGCTTTACAAACCGGACTGAGCAGTAGAGCCATGCAAGTAACATTCGGGGAGCTGAAGGCTTTCCTTGAAGATCACTTTCCCCAGGGTACCGCCTACGGCACCCTGCAGGAGCTGGGTGATGGTTGGGCCGAGATGAAGCTGGAGGTTGACGAATACCACCTGCGCCCCGGTGGAACCGTGTCTGGCCCGGTTATGATGGGGCTGGCAGACGTGGCCATGTACGCCGCCCTGCTGGGCAAAATCGGCCTGGTACCCCTGGCGGTAACCACCAACTTCAACATCAACTTCATGCGCAAACCCGCCGCCCACGCTGCGGTGTGGGCCCGCGCTACCTTGCTGAAAGTAGGGCGCACGATGGCGGTGGGTGAGGTGTCGATCTATTCCACAGGTATGGAGGAGCCGGTGGCCCATGCCACCATGACTTACTCTATTCCTCCGGAGAAGCATCGGCCCTGATGCCCCGGCTCAGCTCCGGCGCCAGGGCTTCGGCAATGTACCGATAGCCTTTGATGCCGGGGTGGTAGCCGTCGCTGGCCAACAGCCCGGTATCTTCAATCACCGGGTAACGGGCGTAGCGGAAGTGCTGCGGCGCTTCGCTGGCCAGTTGCCGGTAGATGTTGTCGAGAAGCCTGGCCCGCCATCCCATCACGTAGCGCAAGGGCGCCGGCAGGGCGGTGAAAAGGTGCATGGGAGGTACGCTCAGCAGCATCAGGGGTGCCGGATACCGTGCTTCGAGCAACTCCCTCAGTTCAAGCAGTTGCTGGCGGAATCGTTTCCGGGGCGTAAAACCGGTGGTGTCGTTGACCCCCATGCTCAGGATAACTACATCGGCTTCCGGTAAGTCTGTTTGTTCCAGCGCCCGGTTCAGGGCATCCAGGCGAATACCGTTAACCCCGAAGGTGTGCCAGGCGATGGTTTTCCCCGTTTCCTCATGAAGCTCCCGTGCCAGCTGGCTGGCCAGGCCCTGATCGTGGGTTTGGGTGCCCACGCCGGCTGCGGTGGATTCGCCAATCACCAGGATGCGCCGGGCGGGCTCGCCCTCACCATATTGCCCGAACGGAGATCCGGAGGCCTCCGGCAGCCGTGGCGTGGTTTGACGGGTGCGTTTACCCTGATACAGCAACACCGGAAAGAGCACAGCCGTGGTCAGCGAGAATGGAAGATGCATTGCCTAGATCCCGGGTTTAGTGGAGCGGAATGGTCCTGGTATGGGCGACATTAGCCGCCAGACTCTACCAACGGTACAATGGCGGCTTCTCTTCGACCAATTTTGGCAGGAACTCTTTGAAAATCCCTGAACGCCTAAAGCCCCTCGCCGATGATGGCATTATTGATGAAGTCATCAGCCGACTCATGAGCGGTAAAGAGGCCGATATTTATATTGTACGGTGTGGTGATTCGATTCGCTGCGCCAAAGTGTACAAAGATGCGGTAAAGCGCAGCTTTAAAAAAGCGGCGCGATATCAGGAAGGTCGCAAGGTTCGCAGCGGGCGCCAGGCCCGCGCCATGGAAAAGCGTTCTAACTACGGCCGCAAGCAGCAGGAAGAAGTCTGGCAGAATGCCGAAATCAATGCGCTGTCCACGCTGGCGAAAGCCGGTGTGCGTGTGCCTGAAACCTACGGTTGCTTTGACGGCGTGTTGCTGATGGAACTGGTGACAGAAGATACCGGCGATGTCGCACCGCGACTGGCTGATGTGTCCATGTCAGCGGAGCAGGCCATTGAAGACCACACCCTGATGATGCACTACGTGAGGCTCATGCTGTGCGAAGGGATCGTGCACGGTGATTTGTCTGAGTTTAACGTGCTGGTTGACGATTACGGCCCGGTGATCATTGATTTACCGCAGGCGGTCAATGCTGCATCCAACAACAGTGCGCAGGAAATGTTCGACCGCGATGTGAATAACATGCGCCGCTATTATGGCCAGTATGCGCCTGAGATCCTGGACACCCGGTTCGCCAGGGAGATGTGGGCGCTGTTCGAAGAGGGGGAACTGACCCCCGACTCTGTGCTGACGGGTGAATTTGAAGATGACAGTGGCAGTTCTGATGTCGATGCCGTGCTGGAAGAGATCAAAGCGGTGATACAGGAAGACCTCGAGCGCAAAGAGCGTTTGCGCGAGGCGGATGAAGGCTCAGACCTTTAACCCTGTGTCAGGCCCCGTGAGCGGGGCCCTTAACGTTCAACCGCTCATGGCCTGTCCCACTTTAGAGCCGTTGTGGCGGTTGAGTTGGCCGCAAATCCAGCCGCCGGTGGCCACCAGTTTCTCCAGGTCGACACCGGTTTCGATTCCCAGCCCATTTAACAGATAGAGCACGTCTTCGGTGGCCACATTGCCGGAGGCGCCTTTCGCATAGGGGCAACCGCCCAGGCCCGCCACCGAGGCATCGATTACGCTGATGCCTTCCTCCAGTACCGCATACAGATTGGCCAGGGCCTGGCCGTAGGTGTCGTGGAAGTGGGCCGCCAGCTTATCCATGGGAATATGGGCGGCCACGGACTCCAGCATGCGTTTGGCTTTCAGCGGCGTGCCCACGCCGATGGTGTCACCCAGGGAAATTTCATGGCAGCCCATGTCGTACAGGGCCTTGGCGACGCTGGCGACCTGCCGGGGTTCAATGTCGCCCTCATAGGGGCAACCCATCACCGTAGACACGTAGCCGCGCACCGGAATGCCGTGCTTGCGGGCCGCTTCCACCACGGGAGCGAAGCGGTCCAGGCTTTCGGCAATGGTGCAGTTGATGTTCTTTTGGGTGAAGGCTTCGGAGGCCGCGCCAAACACGGCAACCTCGTCGGCTCCGGCCGCCAGGGCATTTTCGAAACCTTTGAGGTTGGGGGTAAGGGCGGAGTAACGTACGCCGGCCTTTCGGGTGATGCCGGCCATGACCTCGGCGGCATCACCCATTTGTGGCACCCATTTGGGGGAGACAAAGCTGGCGGCTTCGATGTGGGTAAGGCCGCAGTCAGCCAGCCGGTCGATCAGCCCGGTTTTGATGCTGGTAGCAATCACCGGGCCGGGTTCGTTCTGCAGGCCGTCCCGGGGGCTCATTTCCACCAGTCGGACACGTTTCGGGAAGGCCATTACTCAGCCTCCTCAATCTCGATGGCGATCAACTCCGCGCCTTCGGATACCTGGTCACCCTGGGCAAAGAACACCTCGCTGACGGTGCCATCGGCCGGGGCTTTGATGGCGTGCTCCATCTTCATGGCTTCCATGATCACCAGGGTCTGGCCGGCGGTGACCTTATCGCCAGCCTGCACCTGCACCGCCACAATGGCACCGTTCATGGGGGCAGAGAGGCTGCCGTCGCCGGCCAGGTCTTCGGTTTCCCAGCGTTCACGGTAGAGCTTGCAGGTGATGCTGTTGCCTTCGTGGAACAACACCAGTTCGTCGTTGTGCAGGTTGCCGTACACGCACAGGCGGTGGCCGTTGATGACCGCTTGCAGGTAATCCTCCTGCAGGCTGGCCTGCAGGGTATAGCGGTTGTCGCCGAGGGTTATCTGATACCCGTGATCCTGCTCAAGAACCCTTAGTTCAACCACCTCCTCGCCCATCTGCAGGGCCAGGGGTTCGGCGTAGTCGGAATTCAAGCGCCAGCTGTTCTGCCGGCCGAAGGGCGACCAGGGGTCTGTGCTGACCACTTCACGGGACTTGCGGTGTTCCAGCAGAAAGCCGGCATCCAACACAAGAACCTTGTCGGTATCCGGGCCGGAAGCGGGAAACAGCAGCTCGCGGTGGTCATCAATGAAACCGGTGGTCAGCTCGGCCTGGCGAAAGGGTTCGGCATCGGCCAGGGCATGCAGGAAGCGGATGTTGGTTTTTACCCCGGCAATGCGGTACTGCTCCAGGGCCTGCACCATGCGGTTGATGGCCTGTTCCCGGGTTTCGTCCCACACGATGAGCTTGGCGATCATCGGGTCGTAGTGGATGCTGATTTCGTCGCCTTCGGTAACGCCGGTATCCACCCGCACGTGGGCGGATTCTTCCGGGGTGCGCAGGTAATGCAGGGTGCCGGTGGCAGGCAGGAAGTCCTGGTCCGGATCTTCGGCGTAGATGCGCGCTTCCAGGGCGTGGCCGCGGGTTTTCACCTGTTCCTGGGCCAGCGGCAGGGGCTCACCCCAGGCCACTTTCAGCTGCCATTCCACCAGGTCTTGCCCGGTGACCATTTCGGTAACCGGGTGTTCCACCTGCAGGCGAGTGTTCATTTCCATGAAGAAGAACGAGCCGTCTACGTCGTACAGGAACTCGACGGTGCCGGCGCCCACGTAGTTAATGGCTTGCGCGGCTTTCACGGCGGCCTCGCCCATGGCTTTACGGGTGGCCTCGCTCAGCCCCGGTGCCGGCGCTTCTTCCAGTACTTTCTGGTGGCGACGCTGCACCGAGCAATCCCGCTCGGCCAGGTAGATGCCGTTGCCCTGCTGGTCGCAGAACACCTGGATTTCCACATGCCGTGGCTGGGTCAGGTAGCGTTCGATCAGCATGTCCGGGTTGCCGAAGGCGTTCCTGGCTTCCCGCTGGGCGGCGGCCAGGGCGTCATCAAAGTCGGCCATTGTTTCCACCACCCGCATACCTTTACCACCACCACCGGCAACGGCCTTCAGCAGCAGCGGGAAGCCGCATTTCTCGGCCTCGGCCCGCAGCAGCTCCGGCGACTGGTCTTTGCCGTGGTAGCCCGGCACCAGGGGCACACCGGCTTTCTCCATAATCGCCTTGGCGGCGGACTTGGAGCCCATAGCGGCGATGGCCGAAGAGGGCGGGCCGATGAATACGATGCCGTTGGCTTCGCAGGCTTCGGCAAAGCCGGTGTTTTCAGACAGGAAGCCGTAGCCGGGGTGAATGGCCTGGGCGCCACTCTGCCTGGCAATGTCGATAATGGTGTCGGCTTTCAGGTAGCTGTCAGCGCTGGCGGCCGGGCCGATGTTGAAGGCCTCGTCTGCCATGGCGACATGACGAGCGTTGGCGTCAGCGTCTGAGTAGACTGCCACGCAGCGGATACCCATGCGGTGGGCGGTCTGGATAATCCGGCAGGCGATTTCGCCCCGGTTAGCAATCAGGATTTTATTGAACATTATGTGTTATCTCCCGGAACCCAGCTGGCCTTGCGTTTGTTCAGGAAAGCGCTGAGCCCTTCCTGGCCTTCTTCGCCTACGCGGATATCGGCGATGCGTTGGGCGGTGTCTTCGATGACATCGGCGCTGATGGGCTTGTGGCTGACGGCAAACACCAGGTCCTTGGCGGCACTCATGGCCTGCGGGCCATTGCCGGCCAGTTGTTGCAGCAGCTCGTTGCAGCGGGCGTGCATGGCGGCTTCGTCGTCACAGACGATGTGCACCAGCCCGTATTCGCTGGCCTGTTGTGCGCTGAAGACTTCGGCGGAGATGAAATAGCGCCGGGCCTGGCGCTCACCGATGGCCCGCACCACGTAGGGGCTGATAACGGCGGGAACCAGGCCGAGTTTTACTTCACTCAGGCAGAAGCTGGCGTTTGCGGTGGCCAGTACGATGTCGCAGCAGGCGGCCAGGCCGACTGCGCCACCGTAGGCTGCGCCCTGAACCAGGCCGATCACCGGCTTGGACAGGTGGTTGAGGGTGCTCATCAGCCTGGCCAGTTCCCGGGAGTCGTTCAGGTTTTCGGCATGGTCGTTGTCTGCCATGCGGCGCATCCAGCCAAGGTCGGCACCGGCGGAGAAGTGTTTGCCTTCGGAGCGCAGGAGGACGACGCGGGTTTGGTCGTCTCGTTCCGTGACTTCCAGTGCCTTGATCAGCTGCTGGATGATTACGTCGTCGAAGGCGTTGCGCTTGTCTGGCCGGTTCAGCACGATTTCGGAAACACCACCTTCCAGGTAGTTGAGCAGAACGGCAGAGGTCTGTTTGGTCATGGCGTTCTCTCCGGTTACATGCGGAACACGCCAAAGCGCGTCGGCTTGGCGGGTCGGTTCAGGGTGGCAGACAGGCTGAGGGCAACCACTTCCCGGGTCTGGGCCGGGTCGATCACGCCGTCGTCCCACAGGCGGGCGCTGGCGTAGTAGGGGTGGCCCTGTTGTTCGTATTTATCGGCGATGGGTTGTTTGAATTCGACTTCTTCTTCCGCACTCCAGTTCTGGCCTTTGCGTTCCATGCCTTCACGTTTGACTGTGGCGAGTACGTTGGCGGCCTGTTCGCCGCCCATCACCGAGATGCGGGCGTTGGGCCACATCCACAGGAAGTCCGGGCTGTAGGCCCGGCCGCACATGCCGTAGTTGCCGGCGCCGTAGCTGCCGCCAATCAGCACGGTGATCTTGGGCACGTTGGCGCAGGCCACGGCCATGACCATCTTGGCGCCGTGCTTGGCGATGCCTTCGGCTTCGTATTTCTGGCCCACCATAAAGCCGGTGATGTTTTGCAGGAACAGCAGCGGGATGTTGCGCTGGCAGCACAGTTCAATAAAGTGCGCGCCTTTCTGGGCGGATTCGCTGAACAGGATGCCGTTGTTGGCGATGATGCCCACGGGGTAACCGTGGATATGGGCGAAGCCGGTCACCAGGGTGGAGCCGTAGTAGCGTTTGAATTCGTCAAATTCGGAGCCGTCGACGATGCGGGCGATCACGTCGCGTACGTCGAACTGTTTGCGCAAGTCGGTGCCGACGATGCCGTAGATTTCTTCCGGGTTGTACAGCGGTGCTTTGGGTTCGCGTAGTTCGACCGGCACGGGTTTGCGGCGGTTGAGGTTGGCGATGCAGCGCCGGGCGATGTCCAGGGCGTGGGCGTCGTTCTCGGCGTAGTGGTCGGCCACGCCGGAGGTTTTGCAGTGTACGTCTGCGCCGCCCAGGTCTTCGGCGCTGACCACTTCGCCGGTGGCGGCTTTGACCAGTGGCGGGCCGGCCAGGAAGATGGTGCCCTGGTTGCGCACGATGATAGATTCGTCGGCCATGGCGGGTACGTAGGCACCGCCGGCGGTGCACAGGCCCATAACGACGGCGATCTGGGGGATACCATCGGCCGACATGCGGGCCTGGTTGTAGAAGATGCGGCCGAAGTGGTCGCGGTCCGGGAAGACTTCATCCTGCCGTGGCAGGTTGGCGCCGCCGGAGTCCACCAGGTAGATACAGGGCAGGCGGTTGGTTTCGGCGATTTCCTGGGCGCGCAGGTGTTTTTTGACGGTCAGCGGGTAGTAGCTGCCGCCTTTGACGGTCGCATCGTTGGCGATGATCATGCATTCGGTGCCGCTGACCCGGCCGATGCCGGCGATGACGCCGGCGGCGTGGACGTCTTCGCCGTAGACGTTGTAGGCGGCGAACTGGCCGATTTCGAGGAAGGGGGAGCCTTCGTCGAGTAGTTTGTTGATGCGTTCGCGGGGCAGGAGTTTGCCGCGTTCGGTGTGGCGTTTCTGGTATTCGGGGCCGCCGCCCTGGTGGATGGTTTCGACTTTTTCCCTTAGGTCGGTTACGGCGGCGGCCATGGAGTGGTGGTTGGCCTGGAATTCGTCGGACCTCGGGTTAATTTTGCTCTGGAGTATCGTCATTAGATATTCGTCCGTGCATCGGCCCTGCGGGTAGAGCGATTCAAAAACCGCTACAAGCACGTCCCTGTGCGCTTCTCTCCGGCCATCCATGGCCTACGAAATTTTTGAATCGCTCTACCCGCAGGACCTCGTTTGACTTGGTCAGTGGATTCCGCGCAACGCTTACTTGTTCAGGAACAGTTCTCTGCCAATCAACATCCGCCGGATTTCAGACGTTCCAGCCCCGATTTCATACAACTTCGCGTCTCGCAGCAGGCGGCCGGTGGGGTAGTCGTTGATGTAGCCGTTGCCGCCGAGGAGCTGGATGGCGTCGAGGGCGAGTTTGGTGGCCATTTCGGCTGAATACAGAATGGCGCCGGCGGCGTCTTTTCTTGTGGTTTCGCCGCGGTCGGCGGATTGGGCGACCATGTAGACGTAGGATTTGGCGGTGTTCATGAAGGTGTACATGTCGGCGACTTTGCCCTGTACCAGTTCGAATTCGCCGATGGCCTGGCCGAATTGTTTGCGTTCGCGGATGTAGGGCACGACTACGTCCATGGCGGCTTGCATGAGGCCGAGGGGGCCGCCGGAGAGGACGATGCGTTCGTAGTCGAGGCCGCTCATGAGGACTTTGGCGCCGTTGCCGATGCCGCCAAGGACGTTTTCTTTGGGGACTTTGCAGTCTTCGAACACCAGCTCGCAGGTGTTGGAGCCGCGCATGCCGAGTTTGTCGAGTTTCTGGTGGCGGCTGAAGCCGGGGTAGTCGCGTTCTACGATGAAGGCGGTGACGCCTTTGGAGCCGCCTTTCGGGTCGGTTTTGGCGTAGATGACGTAGGTGTTGGCGTCTGGCCCGTTGGTGATCCACATTTTGTTGCCGTTGAGGACGTAGTGGTCGCCTTCGTCGCGGGCGTGGAGTTTCATGGAGATGACGTCTGAGCCGGCGTTGGGTTCAGACATGGCGAGGGCGCCGATGTGTTCGCCGGTGATGAGTTTGGGCAGGTATGTCTGTTTTTGTTCTTCGGTGCCGTTGCGGTTGATCTGGTTGACGCACAGGTTGGAGTGGGCACCGTAAGACAGGCCAACGCTGGCGGAGGCGCGGCTGATTTCTTCCATGACCACTACGTGGGCCAGGTAGCCCATGCCCGCACCGCCGTATTGTTCGCTCACGGTGATGCCCAGCAAGCCCATGTCGCCCAGTTTGCGCCACAGGTCCATGGGGAATTCGTTGGTGCGGTCGATTTCCTCGGCCCGGGGGGCGATTTCATCGGCGGCGAAGCGGTTGACCTGTTCACGCAGGCTGTCGAGGGTTTCGCCGAGGCCGAAGTTGAGTTCGCTGTATTGGGATTTCATGGTGTGCTGCCTTTTTTGTTCTTGCTAGTGTGTGTCGTTAAGCGGCCCGCTGCCGGTTGTAGCCCTAGTCGGTGGCCAGGCTTTGTTGTTCTTTCTTTTTCTGCAGTTCGTCCAGGGCTTCGCGGCACCGGGTTTCTGCGGTGTCTATTTCCATCTCCGCCTGCGCGATGTCGTCTTTCTGTTGTTCAAGGTGCGCGCGCCGGTCGCCCAGGATTTCGAGCATTTTCAACAGCTGCTTTTCATTGCCGGTGAGGGTTTCGTCCCAAAGGTCGAACAGCTCCTTGGTTTGGGCCAGGGAAAACCCCATACGCTTGCCGCGCAGGATCAGCTTCAGGCGTACCCGGTCTTTGTTGCTGAAGATACGGGTCTGCCCGCGCCGGGTGGGGTTCAAAAGCCCCTGGTCTTCGTAGAAGCGGATGCTTCGTGTGGTTACGTCGAACTCCTGGGAGAGCTCGCTGATATTGAAGGTTTTCTTGTCGCTCATGTGCGGTCCGGAACGGTTGTGTTATTTTTGCTCAGGGTAATTCAAGTTTACGTTAACGTAAAGTATGGCTTATGGCTGGCTTGGGCTCCTAGCCTTCCGGTTGTGCGGGCGGGTACGCGGGGTGTGGGGTATTTTTCTTCGGGGAAAAACAACTCGCTTCGCTCAGACATCTTTTTCCCTGTCAGAAAAATACCCCACACCCCCCTACCGACGGGCAGCACAGGAATACCAAGAAAAAAGCAACGAGAGCACCCAGAAATAGGTGTGAACGTTGCACTAGCCCCGATTAGGCAAAAAAATACTGCTGCTGTTATCTCGCGACTACCCGCCAATGCCCGTCGGCGCGGGGTGGCTGTTGGATTTTTTGCCGGAAAAAGATGTCTGAGCGAAGCGAGTTGTTTTTCCAAAAAAAATCCAACAGCCACCCCGCAAGCCCGCCCGCACAACTGGAAGGCTAGGAGCCCAACCCAAGGCAGAGTGGACTTGTCCGAACGGGTCAAATTTTTGGGCCAGAAGGGTCATTCCAACAGGTCCTGCACCTTTGCCTTAATGGCCGGCAGCCGGTTACAACAACAAGGAAATGAGGTAAGCATGTCAGACTCAACAACGGCGCCAAGGTGTTTATCACCAACGGCTTGCATGCCGATATGGTGATTGTCTGCGCCAAGACCGACCCGAAAGCCGGGGCCAAGGGCGTGTCGCTGTTTCTGGTGGATACCAGCCTGCCGGGCTTTAGCCGGGGCAAGGGCATCAAGAAGATCGGCCAGCACGCCAGTGACACCGCAGAGTTTTTTTCGGATCTGATCGTGCCTGAGGAGGCACTGCTCGGGGAAGAAGGCAAAGGCTTCGCCTACCTGATGCAGGAGCTGCCCCGGGAGCGCCTGGGTGTGGGTGCCCAGGCGATCGGTGCCTCCGAAGGTGCATTGGCGCTGACGCTGGATTACGTGCAGCAGCGCCAGGCCTTCGGCCAGCGCATTGCTGATTTTCAGAATACCCGGTTCAAGCTGGCAGAAGCCCGGGCCCGTATTGATATGGCCCGTGCCTACCTGAACCAGTGCGTCACCAAATACCACCAGGGTGCCATGACGGCGACAGACGCGGCCGTCCTGAAGCTGATGCTGACTGAAATGCAGTGCGATATTGCCCATGAATGCCTGCAGCTTTTCGGCGGCTACGGTTATACCCTGGAATATCCCATTTCGCGGTTCTTTGTGGATGCCAGGGTGCAGACCATTTACGCTGGCACCTCGGAAATCATGAAAGAGGTGATTGCCCGCTCCATGCTGGGCAAATGAGCCTTTCTAACACTTATATTTAGGAGAAGAACATGAAACTGACAGACGTAGTCATTCTGGACGGTGCCCGCACCGCTATCGGCAGCTTTGGCGGCAGCCTGAGCTCACTGGCTCCGGCCGAACTGGGCACCGCCGCCGCTCGCGAGGCCATCAGCCGCGCTGGTGTAGAAGCTGCGGATATCGACCATTCGGTATTCGGCCACATCATCACCACGGGCCCACAGGACGCTTACCTGGCCCGGCACATTGCCCTGAATGTGGGTATGGAGAAAAGCTCTGCGGCGTTCAACGTAAACCGCCTGTGTGGCTCTGCCGTGCAGTCGGTGATCAGCGCGGCCCAGCTGATTGTGATGGGCGACAGCCGCATGGCGCTGGCTGGTGGTGCCGAATCCATGAGCCAGGGTGCTTACCTGTTGCCGAACGTTCGCAAAGGCCTGCGCATGGGCGATGGCCGTGCGGTAGACCTGACCCTGGGTATTCTGAGCGATCCGTTTGGCAGTGGCCACATGGGCATGACCGCCGAGCGTATTGCCGCCAATCAGGGCCTGACCCGGGAAGAACTGGACGCGTTTTCTGCCGAAAGCCACCGGCGGGCCGCGAATGCCATCGAGAAAGGTTATTTCGATGGCCAGATCGTGCCGGTTACCGTCAAACAGGGTCGCAAGGAAGTCGTGTTCGATAAAGACGAGCACGTACGCCCGGGTACCACGGTTGAAAGCCTGGCCGGCCTGAAACCTGCGTTCCAGAAAGACGGCATTGTGACCCCGGGCAATGCCTCCGGCCTGAACGACGGTGCTGCAGCCATGGTACTGACCAGTGCCGCGGAAGCCGAAAAGCGTGGCCTGAAAGCCCGCGCCCGGTTGGTAGGCTATGCCTTTGCCGGCGTAGATCCGGAAGTGATGGGCGTAGGCCCGATTCCGGCGGTTCGCCAGGTTCTGAAGAACACCGGTTTGTCTGTGGCAGACCTGGATGTGATCGAATCCAACGAAGCCTTCGCAGCCCAGGCCATGGCCGTCAGCCGCGAGCTTGGCCTGCCGGAAGACAAGGTGAACCCGAACGGCGGCGCGGTCGCTCTGGGCCACCCGGTGGGTGCGACCGGCTCCATCCTGATTATCAAAGCCCTGGCGGAACTGGAACGTACCGGTGGCCGTTACGGCCTGATCACCATGTGTATCGGTGGCGGGCAGGGTATTGCACTAATTGTTGAGCGCCTCGGCTGAAACGGGTGTTGTTTCAGCTAGGGTATCTGGGTTAAGTTTACGTAAACGTAAACTATGCGCGGCCAGTTTTTGGCCGCGCTAATACCAATAACAGGACGCAAGTTATGGATTTCAAAAACACTCCCGCCATCGTCACCGGCGGTGCCTCCGGTCTGGGTGAAGGCGCCGCGCGGGCGCTGGCTGCCGCAGGCTGCAAAGTGGCTATCCTGGACCTGAACAAAGAGCGTGGCGAACAGGTGGCTGCCGAGCTGGGCGGTGTTTTTATTGAATGCAACGTGGCTTCAGAAGAAAGTGCCGAGGCTGCACTGAAAGCTGCCCGTGAAGCCCACGGCCCCTGCGGCATTGCGGTGAATTGCGCCGGTATTGCTCCGGCGGCAAAGATTCTTGGTCGCGAAGGTGTGATGCCGCTGGATAACTTCAGCAAGGTGATTCAGGTTAACCTGATCGGCACCTTCAACATCCTGCGGCTGGCGGCAGCAGACATGGCCCAGCGCGAACCCAACGCCGATGGCGAACGGGGCGTGATCATCAACACCGCATCGGTTGCCGCCTACGAAGGCCAGATTGGCCAGGCCGCTTACAGTGCCTCGAAAGGCGGTGTGGTAGCACTGACCCTGCAATCGGCCCGGGAACTGGCTCGCGAAGGGATCCGGGTGAACACCATTGCTCCGGGCCTGTTCATGACCCCGATGATGGCTGGCATGCCCCAGGAAGTTCAGGACAGCCTGGCCGCCACCTTGCCGTTCCCCAAGCGCCTCGGTAAGCCGGAAGAATTCGGCATGATGGTCGACCAGATGGTACGCAACCCCGTTCTGAACGGCGAAGTCATCCGGCTCGACAGCGCCCTGCGCATGGCGCCCCGATAAGGCACGGATAACAAGGATAAAAGGTGAGCGAAATGACCAACACCGTTGATCAGGAAGAACTGGCACTGTTCCGGGATGCCGTCATCAAGGCCCTCGAAACCGAAGTGGCGCCCCATTATGAAGCCTGGGAAAAGAGCGGCATCGTACCCCGGGAACTCTGGAACACCCTGGGCGCAGCCGGCATGCTGTGTGTCGACGTAACAGAAGACTGCGGCGGCTGCGGAGCGCCGTTCCAGTATTCGGTTGTGGTGGGCGAAGAACTGGCCCGGATGGGATTCGGTGCGTTGTCCACCAACGTGATGGTGCATTCCGACATCGTGGCGCCGTATCTCAGCCACATCGGTAACGATGAGCAGAAACAGCAATGGCTGCCGAAAATGGTCTCCGGCGAAGCCGTCGGCGCCATCGCCATGACCGAACCGGGGGCAGGCAGTGACCTGCAGGCCATCCGCACCAGCGCGGTGAAAGACGGTGGCGACTACATCCTTAACGGTTCCAAAACCTTCATCACCAACGGCCAGCACGCCGACATGGTCATCGTCGCCGCCAAGACCGACCCCAACGCCGGCGCCAAGGGCATCAGCCTGTTCCTGGTCGACACCTCGTTGCCGGGCTTCAGCAAAGGCCGCAACCTGGACAAAATCGGCCAGCATTCCGGCGACACCTCTGAACTGTTCTTCTCCGACATGCGCATCCCCGCCTCGGCGTTGCTGGGTGAAGAGGGGCAGGGCTTTGTGTACCTGATGCGCGAGCTGCCCCGGGAACGACTGGTCATCGGCGCCTTGGGTGTTGCCGCCGCCCGTGGCTCACTGGACATGACCATCCAGTACACCCAGGAACGGGAACTGTTCGGCCAGAAACTGAGCCAGCTGCAAAACACCCGCTTCGAAATCGCCCGCATGGAAACCGACTACCGCATTAACAAAGCGTTCGTCGACCAGTGCATCCGCGAATACGAAGACGGCAAGCTGGATGCGCCGACAGCGTCCATGGCCAAGTACAGCGCCACCGAGATGCAGTGTCGCGTGGCCGATGGTTGTTTGCAGCTATTCGGCGGTTACGGTTACACCACCGAGTATCCGATTTCCCGCAATTTCATCGATGCGCGGGTTCAGCGGATTTATGGCGGTACTTCGGAGGTTATGAAGGAGATCATTGCCCGTTCTGTTCTGGGGCGCTGAGGTTTCTTCTTGGGCACCCAGCCTTCCGGTTGTGCGGGCGGGCTTGCGGGGTGGCTGTTGGATTTTTTTTTGGAAAAACAACTCGCTTCGCTCAGACATCTTTTTCCGGCAAAAAATCCAACAACCACCCCGCGCCGACGGGCATTGGCGGGTTTTCGCTTGATAAGAGCAGCTGTACGTTTTGCGCTGAGAGCGGGTAGCGACCAGTTTGATGCAACGTTCAATGGTGCTTCAGGTTACTCTCGTTGCTTTTTGCTTTTTGCTTTTTGCTTTTTGCTTTTTGCTTTTTGTATTCAGCATTCCTGTGCTGCCCGTTGGTAGGGGGGTGTGGGGTATTTTTCTGGCAGGGAAAAAGATGTCTGAGCGAAGCGAGTTGTTTTTCCCCGAAGAAAAATACCCCACACCCCGCGTACCTGCCCGCATCACCAGCAAGCTGGGTGCCCAAACGAGACCATACGGCCAAATAAGAACACCAACTCGATTCTGTTGAAGGAGAACAAAACTCATGAACAACGACATCGTCATCGCAGGCTCCGCCCGAACTCCGATGGGTGGGATGATGGGCTCGCTGAGCTCTGTGCGCTCGCCGGAACTGGGTGCGGTTTCAATTAAGGCTGCCATTGAACGCGCAGGGCTGAAGCCGTCGGACGTTCAGGAAGTCATCATGGGCTGCGTGCTGTCTGCGGGCCTGGGACAGGCGCCGGCTCGGCAGGCGTCTCGTGCGGCCGGGATCCCGGATAGCTCCGGGTGTACCACCATCAACAAAATGTGCGGCTCCGGCATGCAGGCCATTATCATGGCCCACGATCAGATCAAAGCGGGCACCAACAGCATCATGATTGCCGGTGGCATGGAAAACATGAGCCAGGCGCCGTATCTGCTACCGAAAGCCCGCGGCGGTATGCGCATGGGCCATGGCCAGGTGATGGACAGCATGTTCCTGGATGGACTGGAAGACGCCTACGAAGGCGGCCTGATGGGCGTTTTCGCACAGCGTACGGCTGATGAGTTCAACATCACCCGTGAAGCCATGGACGAATTCGCCATTGGCTCCCTGCAAAAAGCCCTGGCGGCGATCGAGAATGGCTGGTTCCGGGATGAAATCGTACCGGTGACGGTCTCCGGCCGCGGTGGAGATACCCAAGTCGACATCGACGAACAACCGGGCAACGCCAAGCCGGAGAAAATCCCCCAGCTGAAACCGGCGTTCGCCAAAGACGGCTCGGTAACCGCGGCCAACTCCAGCTCCATCAGCGACGGTGCTTCGGCCCTGGTGCTGACAACTGCTGAGGAAGCTCAGAACCGTGGCCTGACCCCACAGGCACGAATCGTGGCCCACGCAACCCACGCCCGCTTGCCAGCGGAGTTCACCCTGGCGCCGATCGGTTCCATCGAAAAGGTACTGAAAAAAGCCGGCTGGAGTCTGGATGACGTCGACCTGTTCGAGATCAACGAAGCCTTCGCAGTGGTTACCCTGGCTGCCATCAATGAGCTGAACCTGCCCGCCGACAAGGTCAACGTCCACGGTGGCGCCTGCGCTCTGGGCCACCCCATCGGCTCTTCCGGCTCCCGTATCATCGTCACCCTGATCAATGCCCTGAAGCAGCGCGGCCTGAAACGCGGTGTGGCGTCCCTCTGCATTGGCGGTGGTGAGGCAACTGCCGTGGCTGTGGAGCTGATTTAAGTTTGGCTTTCTGGGAGTCCTGCTTGGGCTCCCAGACTTCCGGCTGTGCGGGCGGGCTTGCGGGGTGGCTGTTGGATTTTTTTTGGAAAAACAACTCGCTTCGCTCAGACATCTTTTTCCGGCAAAAAATCCAACAGCCACCCCGCGCCGACGGGCATTGGCGGGTTCTCGGTTGAAAAGACTTTTCCGTGAAGAACCAATGCTTAATCTTGAGACAGGCTGCTAACCCACACAATCTCTTTGCCTTTGCCTTTGCCTTTGCCTTTGCCTTTGCCTTTGCCTTTGCCTTTGCCTTTGCCTTTGCCTTTGCCTTTGCCTTTGCCTTTGCCTGTATCTTTCGC
>NZ_JAJSPB010000038.1:0-29217 GCF_021282325.1 Marinobacter sp. G11 | reverse complement strand
TGTCGGCCTTCTCCGCGTTGCTGAACAGGTCGCGCAGCAAGGCCTCCAGGACTTCCAGTGCGTCGTCGTGCGCAGTCGCCTCCAGGCAGAGTGCGAAGGCCACCAGTGTCGCCATCCGCCGCGACGCCGGCAGCCGATTAATCGCGGTGACCTTGGCCGTGTTGGCGAAGCGGGCCAGGGCGGCGATACGGCTGGGAGGGATGTGCGCCGCCGCCGGCAAGGTGATGCCGATGCCGCGCACGTCATCGAGCCGGCGCAGTGCCCGAATCAACGCGGGGCCACTGACCATGACCGGGCCGGAGCGCAATTGATCCAGCCGGGAGCTGCGGTTGCCTTCGGCCACCGTCAGCAAGTCTTGCAGTTGCAATCGCTGTTCCTCAGTCACGCTGCGGCCCAGCGTAAACCAGAGGCGTTCTTCGACCCGACTGCGCAACTGGGCGATAAAGCGCTCTAGTTGAGACACACCAGGCAGGAGGACTTTCTGTGTGAACAGCCACGAGGTGGCTCGCTCAAACAGCACTCCCGGCCGGTCGGTGCCCGTCCAGCAGAGGGCATACAGCCAGCGGCTCAAGCGAAAGCCGATGCCCGGATCGGTGAAATGACGATAGCCAAAGCGGTTCTGAATATCGGTGGCATGTATCCAGCGGCGATGATCGCTATAGCGCTGGAGGCAGTCGGGGTCTGGAATCGCCAGTTGTCGGCAAAGCACCTGCAGGACTTCCACCGGCACGGCGGCGGGCTTGTCCGGCAGAACGCCAACGAAGCGGACGGTGGTCAGCAGAACGGCATAACCCAGACGGTTATGGTTACCCCGCAGCACCTGGATGGCTTCACGGTCTTCATCGCTCAGGTGGAAGTAACGTTCCAGCTCTTCACGGCTGGGCGAATCAACATAGCGGCCAAAACCGTCGCGTTGCTCTTGAGTCAGAAAACCGACCGGCATTGATCACAGCACCTCGACGCAGAACACGGCGGGCGTGACGATCCGCGTGCGTTCGATGTGCCCGCGTTGCAGCAGGCCGGCGCGGCGATCACCGGTTACCAGGTAGTCCGCATCGCCCGCCAAGGCCATGGCCAGCAAAAACGAGTCATCCGGATCATCGGCTTCGACCTCGATGGTCAGGCGCTCCAGTACCACAGCCCGTTGCAGGTTATTGATCATGGCGCCCACCTTGGCGGGCTGTAGGATGGCCTGAAGCTTGGGATAGCGGCTGGCTCGACGAATTTCATCGAGTTGCATCCGCGAGGTCACCACCTCGAAACGCGCCGCCCGCCAGGCACGGTAGATCGCATCGGGCGCGCCATGTGGCGAGATCAGGGCGCTGAACAGGATGTTGGTATCCAACACGACCCGCATCAGCGCTTACGTGCCCAGTCGAGCGCTTCGTCAACCGCGTTGGTCAATTCTGCCTCACTCAGATGGGCGTTAGCGGCCTTGGCCTGCTCAGCGCTCAGCTCCAGGATGTGTGCCCGTACCGCTTCTTCGATGAAGCGCGACAGGTCGCCCTTACGGCCGCCGCCCTGGCTGGCCAGAAACATCCGAAGCGACTGGTCGGTGTCGGCCGAGACGGCGACATTCCAGCGAATGGTATTCATAGCGTTCTCCGCTAATAGGTGTTTGTGTGTTTATACGCCAATCACAAAGGGCGATGCAATGGTTCGACAAAACGAAGGTTTTGCCGAACTCTATCGAGGAATGGCTCGGTTCGTTAAGCTCCCCGCGCTACGGTTCAAATAACTGGTACGCTTAATCAAAGTTCAACTATTACTAACGTAGTCGAGTAAACAGTACTTTTGATGAAGATCGGTTATGCGCGAGTGAGCACTCGGGATCAGAAAGCCGACCTACAAGTCGATGCCCTGAAACAGGCCGGGTGCGAACGCATCTACCAAGACATCGCCAGCGGCGCGAAAAGCGCCCGGCCGGAGTTGGACAAACTGCTGGCCAACGTGCGGCCGGGTGATGCCGTGGTGATCTGGAAGCTGGATCGCCTTGGGCGTTCCCTCAAGCACCTGGTCGAGTTGGTCGGCGAGCTGGCAGAGCGCAAGGTCGGCTTACAGAGCCTGAATGACCCCATCGACACCACCCACGCCCAAGGCCGCCTGGTGTTCAACCTGTTCGCCTCGCTGGCGGAGTTCGAGCGCGAGCTGATCCGCGAGCGGACTCAGGCGGGTCTGTCGGCCGCACGGGCGCGTGGCCGGATCGGTGGCCGTCCCAAGGGCCTGCCAGCCAAGGCTGAGGCCACCGCCATGGCGGCCGAAACCCTCTACCGCGAAGGTCGCCTGAGCGTCAGCGCGATCGGCGAGAAGCTGCACATCTCCAAGAGCACGCTGTACAGCTACCTGCGCCACCGTGGTGTCGAGATCGGCGCGTACCAGAAGAGCGCCAGGTCACGCGACCAGCAGCCTTCGGCCGCGTCGCCGGCAGAGCCGCCCGCCGCCGAGCGGGTGGCCACCGTCACCCTGCGCCTCGCGGTGGTGAATAACAGCAAGTTCGTGCGCGGCCGGAAGCGGGCCACGGAGAACATTGAGCGCTACTGCCTGGAGCCCTATGGCATGAAGCGGCTGGATGCCGGCCACTATGAGTTGACCATTCCGTATCGGAGCGACGATGAGCTGGACAAGAGCGTGCATGACCTGCTGACCGAGATCAGCCAGGAGGCCGACATGCGCAACTGTTTTGTCGAGATGGGCGCCTGGGAAGAAGACACCGAAAAGCGTTGGTAGGGCTTACGTTGGTTTTTGGTTCCATTGCTCCCCAAACCCCGTACTCGGAATGACTGGCCAATTCCCGCTACCGTCCGCAAGGTGCGGAGTGTTGCAATGACCCGTTGAACCCTCAGTGCAAAGGGGGCTTTTGCCAATAACCAGTGTGTGGTCGTATTGGATCAGAATTAGAGGCACAGGGCTTTCAGCCAAGCGGCATGCAAGAGAAGAACAACGAAGTGTAAGGGTGCCCGGCAGAGGTGTGTGGTCCTGCTGCCGGGCGGTCGGGCTTTAACAGGTGAGCGCTTATTTCAGCTTGATCGCAAAGTGCTTCACGATCGGGGCGGTAATTTCCCAGGTGCCAACAAAATCCTTTTCAATGACGAAGGCGTCGCCGGGGCCCACTTCCACGGGCTCGCCGCCTTCTGGCGTGATGATCGCCGAACCTTCCATCAGGTGAATGAATTCCCAGCTCTCATATTTGGCATGCCAGGTGCCGGGGGTGGCTTCCCACCAGCCGCTGATCATGCTGCCGTCATCGGCGGTGTATTCGATCCAGGTGGTCATGCTGGGGTCGCCGGCCACGGCGGTCCAGTCCGGCAAGGGGTCTGTGATCGACTTGGCCTGGCGGTTGGGCAAACGGGTAACGGGGGTGTTGCTCATGTCAGAGTCCTCTGTACGGTGCCGGCCATCAGTGAGCGATAGGAGTGGTCACGGAAGGTCATGATGTTGTCCTTCTTGTGCTGCTTCCATTCGAGGAAGGTGCGGTTGACGCCATCAATGTCGAACGTGGGGTAGTCGGTCTGTTCGATCAGGTGGAGGATGTAGGCACCCTGGTACTCGTACATCTCCTGAGCGGTTTCCAGTGCCAGTTCCCGCTCGCGCCATGCCAGACTGTCGGCAGTCATGTCCTCTTTGGCGGGCAGCGGAATGCGGCCAAGGATAATGTCACGCACAAACCAGGCCTGGGCATCGAACATATTGAAGGAGTACCACTGGTCCTGCATGCCCACGTAGAAGAACTGCGGGTTGTCCTCCCAGACTACGCCCTTGTAGAGATTCAGCGGCCAGAGGCGGTTGTCGGTTTTGAGGCGCAGGTCGTCGGCAAGGAAGGGGAAGTGGTGCAGGTAGCCGGTGCAAAGGATGATGGCGTCGATCTTTTTGCTGCTGCCATCCTTGAAGTAGGCAGTATCCACGTCGACGTGGGTCAGCGCCGGTTTTTCGTCCCAGTTGGCGGGCCATTTGAAGCCCATGGGCGCTGTGCGGTAGCAGCTGGTGATGGAGCGTGCACCGTATTTGTAGCACTGAGAGCCGATATCTTCGGCCGAGTAGCTGGCGCCGACGATGAGAATATCCTTGTCCTTGAATTCCAATGCATCACGGAAGTCGTGCGCATGCAGGACGCGGCCACCGAAGGTGGAGAAACCTTCGTACTCCGGCATCTTCGGCGTGGAGAAGTGCCCACTGGCACAGACCACGTAGTCGAAGGTCTCGCTGTAGGTGGTGTCGGTGTTGTGGTCATGGACAGCGACCGTGAACAGTTTGGTGCTGTCGTCATAGCTAACGTTGCGCACCGGGGTGTTGAAGCGGATGTATTGGCGTACATCGGCCTTTTCGACACGGCCTTTTATGTAGTCCCAAAGCACTTCGCGCGGCGGATAGGAGGCGATCTGACGTCCGAAATGCTCCTCGAAGGTGTAGTCGGCAAATTCCAGGCATTCCTTGGGACCGTTGGACCAGAGGTAACGGTACATGCTGCCGTGGACCGGCTCGCCGTTTTCGTCCAGGCCGGTACGCCAGGTGTAGTTCCACATGCCGCCCCAGTCGGACTGCTTCTCGAAACAGACCAGTTCGGGTATGTCGGCACCCTTGGCTTCGGCTGACTGGAAGGCTCGCAGTTGGGCCAGACCGCTCGGGCCTGCGCCAATAATGGCTACGCGTTTCTTCATGGTTATCTCCACAGAATCCTGTTGTCGGGATCAGAGCGGCCACATGGGTCTAAACGTGAGTGAAAATGCACGGATCATGCCAGCATATTCAGGTCTACCCCTACAGAGGTAGCTCCTTTGATGAATTGCCCGAAAATCACTACAGGTAAAGAATTTTTACCCATGGTTGATGTGGCCGGCGCCGTTGTTCTGGTGGGAAAAGAGCCACACAACAGGGCATGGCGCCGGCCTGTGCACCGAATGGTGGCGCAGGCCATGTGAATGTGAGTGGCCAGGGGTGAAGGTATGAACACGCAATTTCATGATCATTTGATCACGGGTGAGCCGCCGGCTACGAGCCGCAAACGCATTGTGGCGCAACAGGCAATGCGAGTGAAACTGTTGCCGGGCGAGCGGTTGCAGATTGACAGCCCGGACGAAGGGCAGTGCTGTGAGCTGTTCATGCTTGATGACGGCCCCGGCTCGGCGCGTGAGCGTCTGGAGTTGGGACAGGCCACTTCCGGTATGCCTGAGGTGCAGGCGCAGCTGCAACAGTCGCGCCCTTCGGGTGACAGGCTGCGGCAAAGATTGCTGGCATGGGGCGTTAAGGAATCCCATCTGCAACGCGGGCTTCATCTGGATGCGGAGCAGTTGCCGTGCATGATTGAAGCCACGGAGCGTACAGGGGCCATCCATCTGGTGCTGGCTGCGCCGGGGGCTGACATGATGCCTCAGGAGCAAACGACTGCGACAGAGTTGAATGTTGCCTTCTGGCGTTTGCCGGGCGAGATGACTGAGCTGCCCGATCCGCTGAGTGAGCCGGTGCAGGAGGTGCATGTCCCACACAGCAGCGCACGTGTATACCGCGTCAAGGCGGGTGAGTGGATTCAGATTATTGATGTGGCGGGCAAGCAATGCTCCGACTTCATCGCCTTCGATGCCGAGGCGCTGGAAAGAGGCGAAGAGATTACGCTGGATGCGGTGGCGACACGGACCCTGGCGGGACACGCCTTGCCCCAGCCGGGGCTGTACTCACGATTTGCCGACAACCGCCTGCAGCCGATGCTGGAGCTGGTACAGGACACGGTCGGTCGTCACGACAGCTTCCTGCTGGCCTGCACGCCCAAGTATTACGAGGACAGTGGCTACTTCGGTCATGTCAGCTGTACGGACAATTTCAACCGTGCATTGAGGGAATATGGCGTGGCGCCCCGCGCTGGCTGGCCCGCCATTAATTTTTTCTTCAACACGCTGTTAGACACGTGCTTTTAGGGACGCCTACGTTTCGTTTGCTTGCGTTCGTGCTGGGCGTGATGGGCATTTACCGGTGCATGAGGACGACCGGCTAGCATGTCCTTGATCTCTGCTCGCTTCCCTTCCGGCCCGTCCGCATAGAACGTCACCTGGTCGCGCTCGGCATCGTAGGCCATAAGGTAGTCAGGAAGCGCCCCGCTTTCGGCCAACTCAATGATTTCCGCCCGAAACTTGCGTAGCGTGGTAGTGCTGCCGCTTTTCTCCAATAACGTTGCAAGCTGCACACGCCAGTGAGGCTGTTTCCCGCAATGTTTACGGGCAAGCTCGTAAATTCGGCGGTGTAGCGGTTTGCGTATCCGGAAGTAGTCACGGCTCAGTGTCAGCACGTGCATAGATTCAACGCTTCGAAACAGCCAGCTTGGTAATTCCACTTCGACGGCCACCATCCGATCGTTGTCAGGTGACTTCTCAATAACACGCCAAGAATCAATTAAACCAAATCCACGGCGCTCACGCTGGCCGCCAGTCTCGATGTTCGTTTCAATGCTAGTACCTCTGAGGCGACTCAACATATCAGCCATACGCAGATAAGCACGGCCACTTGTGTCTCGGTTTGTTGTGATCAAAAAATCATAAGCAGTGAACCGAACTTTGCGCGAAATCTCCTGCCCTCGGTTCTTGGCTTCAACCAGTTGGCTGATGCAGTAAATCCACAGATCCTTGTCGTGGATCGTGGCACAGCCATCGTAGCCAGGTTTCACCGTCACCGTGTAGCCATTTCGCTCGTACTGACGTACACGACGATCACCTTGCTTCATGGCGAATAGTGGGTGCTCCATGCTCGCCGTGTCGTCTTTAGGAGCCGCGTCGAGAATATCAGCCACGAAGAAATCACCTTGCTGATGACGTTCGGGGGCAAGCGGGCTTTTGCTTGTGGCTTGCTTCGCCTGGGTCTTCTTGGGGGTGGGTGCTTTCTTCTTCGTGCTTGATGCCTTGCGGCCTGAGCTGGGCTTATTTTGAGCAGGCGGCAACCCATAGGACTCGGCTGTACGGCGCGCAACATCAAACGCCTCGCTGGGGTCGACCCCTTTGGCGATCAGTCGTTGCCTGTACTCTAGCTCATTGAATTTTTGAGTCATGCCCCCTCCTTTTAGCCGCTAAAAAACGGCCATAATGAATATTCTAAAAATATTCATTGTCTATTTTAATCATATTCTTTAAGTGCTTTATAAAGTGCCATGGAAATGAAGGCTGAACGGCCCGTTCCCATCGCCTCGGCCTGCTCGTCCACCTGGCGCAGCAGCTCGCCCGCTATAGTGATGCTGATCTGCCGCTTGTTGCCTTTGGTAATGCCTTTCTCATATGGCGCACCCTTGGCGACACCGGCTCCGGCATCAGGCGCGCCCGTCAAAAAAGCATCCGTCTTGTCTTGTGTCTTAGGTTTCTTCTGAATTGCCATTGCATGTTCCTCTAAGCTCTTTTGAATATTCAAGAGCGATTAAAAATAGGTTCGATAAGAGCAGCCAGTTCAGCCATAGCTTTAGGGTCTTTCGGGGTCAGCTCACCAACGGCCAGCCCGGCCCCGCCTGCATTGCTGAACGCTTTACGGCGACGGATCGCAGTTGGCAGGTAGATAAACTGCGGAACCTCGGCCACAGCCTCGGCGGCTTCAGCGTTGTCGGTCGAACGGTCGCCAGGGTCGGCCATGTTCAGAACCGCGTAGGCTTTCAAGCCGTCGCGGACGCTGTGTGCCTCATCGACCAGGACGGCCATGTCATCCAGCGCCCACACGTCATAGGAACGCGGTGCGAAAGGCACTAGCAGAATGTCGGCTAAGATCAGCGACGCCCGGAGCGCGGTAGAGTCACGCCCGCCGACATCAATAACAATGTCATCCCACTTGTGCGCTTGTTGCTGCACCTGGGCGCGCAGTTGCGGCCCGTCCGGGTATTGAGCGCAGGCAATGCCGGGCAACTTCCCGGCCTCAGCCCTAGCTGCAATAGACGCCGCTGCCGTACCTTGCCTGTCACCATCAATCAGCCACACGTCCCGGCCTTCTAGGGCGCGACTAACTGCTATCTGTACGGCCAGAGTCGTTTTACCAACTCCGCCCTTTGTATTTGCTATTGCTATAATCATCTTTTCCGCCTTATTGAATATTCAAAGTAGGATGTAAGTATCCTATTTTACTCGCGGCGTGTCAATCCATTTTGAACTTAATTTGAATATTCAAAAACTATTCTTTAAGATGCTTCCTTCGAGCTAGTTCCGCTCGCATCCAGGCGGCAGACTCCGCCATGTCCCGGCGCAGCTCGGCCAGCTCGTCGGGCGTCAGTCGTCGCACTGCCGGTTCGGCAAGCTCCACCCCAAAACGTAGCCGGTGCCATTCCTCGGTTTCAGCTTTTGGATACCAGACAGGTATCCCCCGCTGGGTTGTGTTGCCCTGGTCATCCTCCCGATCCTCGAAGGCGGCCACCCATTGTTCGGCCTCGGCTTCTGGCGGCTGGTCATATCGGCGTTTGCTCTTGATCGCCGCATCCAGTGCTAGCAAGCGCTGGTTATCTGTTTCCCTAGTCATCAAGCGGACTCCTTGTTGAAAGCCCGGTATAGGGTCGAGCGATGCACCCCCAGCAGGGCCGCCGCTTCCTTCACGGTGCGGCCTTCCTGGTCAACGAGGGCGCGAGCGTGGGCGATCTGCTCCGGGGTGAGGGTAGGGGGCGGGCCGAACTTCACGCCCTTGGCCTTGGCCGCCTGGCGTCCGCTCCTGGTGCGGTCGATGATTAGCGAGTTCTCCCAAGCCTTGAGGTTCGCCAACGTAGAAAGGAGTGTTTCGCCTACCTCGACGGTGTCCGGCAAAATTTGACTTTCGCGCACCCGCAAACGAACCCCCGAACGCTGTAGCTCCGTTCCTCTATTCAGTAGCTCGGTTAGGTTGGTGGCAAGGTCGGCCAAATTATTAATTTCGAGAACGGAACCGGGAATAAGGTGCTTGGTATCCATCGTTTTCGGCAAAAGGCTACACACTTCCGAAATATGAACACGTTCAGCATTTTCCTGGACGAATCTTATTACTTCGGGCAGCGCATCAATACTGAACCATTCAGTGTACCCGTCAGATACCTCTTGAATATCCAGACGATTAGCCTGAAATATAAAGTGCAAAGTTTTTTCCAAGCGATAAGCGTCAGACAAAGAACCAACCTGAATCTTATAGCTACCGTCCATGTTGATCTGTTCTTGTAGTTCTTTGGCTCTCTTTATCGGCGAATTGCTCACTCCAACTTTGAACCTACTTTCATAGGCATGGACGAGCAAATAAACAAAACTCATAATTATTAATCTCCCTTACTCTGATATTTCGCCCATATCCGTTTGACCTGGGACGCACTGAACCCGGATAGTTTGGCCGTTTGGGCAATGCTGTTCCCGGCACTGCGCAGCGCAATCACCTGGGCGTGGCGTTTAGGATCAGCCTGGCGGCCCTTGTACTTGCCTGCCTGTCGGCCCAGTTCGATCCCCTGCCGCTGACGTTCCCGGCGGTCCTCGTAATCGTCACGGGCCATCTGGAGTGCCAGGCGCAGAAGCATGTCCTGGACGGACTCCAGCACCACCTTGGTGACGCCAGTGGCCTCGGCGGCCAGCTCGGACAAGTCCACAACGCCAGGCACGGCAAACCGTGCGCCCCGCTCGCGGATCGCACTCACCAGGCGCTCGGCTTCATCCAGGGGCAAACGTGATATGCGGTCCATTTTCTCGGCTATCACCACCTCGCCCGGTTGCAGATCGGACACCAGGCGCAGCAGCTCCGGGCGGTCTGCCCGCACTCCGCTGGCCTTCTCACGGTAGACGCCCGCCACGTAGTACCCGGCGGCCTTCGCGTCCTCGATGACCTTTTCCTGGCGTTCCATGTCCTGTGTGTCAGTGCTGACACGCAGATACACCCGTGCCACACGCAACGGCTTTTCCATTTAGCCCCCTTGGGTATATTCAAATGACCCAATCATATCGCGCATGGCTCATTCAGTGAATGGCTATCTATATGAGCGAGGCGCAGCGACACAACCCATATGCGCTAGGTGTGTAATAGACGGAAACTGGCTGGGGGGGGGCGATCTAACGACGCTAGGGGGGCCGATTGCACGTACTAGGCACGTACATTCACACACACCCGAACCGTCTATTACACACCTCCAGAAACACAAAAGGCGGCCCGTGGCCGCCTCTACTGTCGCTCTTCGTGGTTAATTGGGCATCGCCTGCCGGATGGTGGCTAACGCCTCCTGGAAGTCCTCCGGCGTCGCTCGGCCAGTTTCAGCCTGGTAATACAAGATCGTAAACATATTGGCGACCGCCTCCGCGACGGGCGAAATCTGCCGGGCGGTTTCCTGGTCGATGAACTCCAGGGCGGCCAGCTCGGTCGCTGCCTGATGAATTGCTTGCTGAACTTCGATATTATGTGTGGTTGTCATGTGTCACCTCTCTGTCAGGTGGTATGTGGAAATACGGGCCGGTGCACCATCACCGGCCCGTGTGCCTTTAAAGTCCGGTACTGGAAAACCCGGCGGCTTCTGAAAACGGGGTCTTCCCGGTCCCAGCCCCCGCATCGTTGCTAATGCGTGTGCTGCTCGATGCTTCCACCCTGCCAGTAGAGTCCGGGCGGTTCACAAAGGCTGTAATCTCCGCCTCAGTGTCTTTTTCCTCCTCGGTCCTTGGCTCAACAACCGGCACAAAATTGGCCTCTGTGGTGGCCTCCTGGGCCTCGTCGAGCATGTCCAGGGCAGCCATAAAATTACGTTGTGTCGTCATCGTGGTATCTCCTTACGTGGCCTGCTGGCCTCGGTTGACAAAGCTGGCAACCTCTTCATTGCGTTCCTGCTGGCGTTCCTGGGCATACGAAACGTAGTCCCCAACGTCGAAGGTGTGCTTTTCCGGGTCGCGTGCTTGCCACTCAGCGTGTGATTGGCGGGCCTTGTCCTGGTCCTCGCTGGACAGTGCATCAAAGCCGCCTGTTTGGTTTACCCAGCCGCCGCCGTTGCCACCGCTCAAGCTATCGCTATCGAACGATGGTGAAGAGCTATCCGTCCCAGCATCGTTATCGCCTTTCGGCTCCATGCTTTCACGGATCGAGGACGCCAAGCGCCCGCCGGCAGTCTGGTTTACTTTATCCTGAAACTTCCCGGCTATCTTGGAACCAGCCCCTTTAGCCAGCTCACCCGCCGTACCAGCCACCAAGGAAGCGGCTCGGCCAAAGCCACCACCTGGAGTGCCAGAACTAGAGCCGCCAGACGGTGAAGAACTGGCAAAGCCCGCTGCTTGAGCGAATGGGGTATCACCTGTGCTCACGTTATCGCTGCCAGTGTCGCCACTACCCCAACCGCCGCCGGTATCACCAGAGCCACCACCACCGAAACTCGGCATGTCTCCCCCGGACATATTGGACTGTGCCTTGGTAAAGGCAGCTTTGATGGCACTCGCACCACCAACGGTATTCGCCGCACCTCCCAACATCGCAGCACCAGCCATTTTGGCCCCGGCCATTCCCATGCTTGCCGCTGTCATCGCAGCCCCCACGGCGGCACCGGCACCAAAGGAGCCAACTCCCATAGAACCGACACTACCGCCTGTCACCAGGCCGGAAATCATTGGGGGAACCTTGTTCACCAGGAACAGCAGGACCAGGGATATAACGAACATGACGGCCAGCTCCTGACTTGCCATGTTCTCTGGCCGCAGTTGGCCGTGGTAATCCACGAGAAACTGCCTACCGATCGCAACAATCAACACCATTGCCAACAATTGGGCCGCCAAACCAAGAATGGCTTTGTAGTAGTTAATCGCCATGTCAGAGGTCCAGCGCGAGCCGCCAAAGCCCAGGAAGAACACCCCGGCATAGAGCAGTATCCAGCTGGCCGCCAATAACAGCAGTAGGTTGATAGAAATAAGCGCCAGAACCACCAACACGGCCAGAGCCATCAGCTCCATCATTAACGCGGTCGGGAACTGTCGCCAGCTCAGTTCTGAGGTGGCCTTGACAGTCTTATCGTAAAGCTCGAATCCCATATCCAGGATGCTCGATGGCCCAAGCGTGCTACTACCAAGCCCCCCGGCTTCAGCTCCAAGTTGCTGCAATGAAGCAATGATGGTTCCGGCGATATTCATGCCATGGGTGGCATTGGAAAGCAGCCACCAGAAAAAGCCGGTGAACATGATGAAGCGGACAAGCTCGGCAAAGAACTCGCCAATGTCGGCCTTGCGCAGTGCCATCATGCCGAACGTCCAGACCATCGAAATTACAACCAGCGTCCAGAACAGACGGGTGGCAGCGGCTTCAATGGCTGGCCCCCATGTTGATGCAGCGGCGTGAAAGCGGTCCAGCACATCGTCCATGATGTTAGTACTGGACAGCTCCTGAGCCATTGCCGTATCGGACAGCATGACGGCAGCCATCACACCCAATCCACCAAAGATAAATCGTTTCATGATGCCCCCTTAATATCTGTCGGGGGAGCTGGGTTTGAATTCCCATTCACCCATCTGCTGAGCTTTGTGGAAAGATTCGCACTCGGCAGCAAACGCCTGGCGTTTCGCCTCACTGCTGATCTCGGAAAGGGCTTGTTGATAAGCATCGCCGGTGCAGGTGGCTTTGTTGGGTTCCGGCGGAGTCTCCTCACACCCAGCCAACAAAACAGCAGTAACGGCCAGCATAGGGAAAATTGATTTTTTCATGTGATGGCCTCCTTAGTAGCGGTCTGCTGAGCTGGGTTGGTATTCCCAAGTGCGAAGTTGCTTTTCCAGGGCTTCCCCTCTGGCACTGTCATCCAGCTCAGACGCCAGGCGTGTCGCTTCGGCATTCTGCTGAGCAATCAGCAGGCTGCGGATTTGCAAGAGCTGGTTGGCCTGGTTGCTGGCGAGCTGGTTGGCATAGCCAATGGCGGCCAGTTGGCCGTCTGCGTCCTGGGCGGCAGATTGCAGGCGGACAAGCTGTCGGGCGTCGGCTTCCAGATTGTCTTGCTGCTGCTCCAAGCCTCTAAAAACCGCGTCGTTGGCCCTTTTCTGAGACTCGGAGGCTAGGCGGCGGTTTTCATCCATTGCGGCCCATTCGGCATCGCTGCATCCCGCAGGAGAGAAGCATGGCGAGCCACGGTAATAGGCCACGTCCTGGAACTTGCCCAGGTACGCATCAAGGCTGCCAAGCTGGTTTTGGTAATAGGCGAGTGTGTTGGTCGCCTGGTTCAGATCGTTGATGGTGCGCTGCGCCTGGTCCCAAATATGAGCCGCCGGGGCCATCGTGTTTTGCAGTTGGTTTTCATACTGCTGGAGTTGGGTTTGGTATTCCTGAATCTGCTTGAGCGTCTGCGCAACGGCTTCCATCGCGGACATGATGTTTTGCGTCAGATTGGTGCCATCGACAACAGGGATACCCGCCAGGGCAGGCATAGGAGTGGTCAACGCCATAGAAATGGCGAGCGCGGCAGATTTAGCCGCTAAAAAGCGTACTTTTTTCATGACTGAGTGCTCTTAGTTTCGTTTTGCGACTAAGTTGCACCCACCAACCTGTAGGGCTGCCAGTGGCAGCGACTCTACTCCTGCTGATAATTCAGCGGTGAATGTGGACCTACTATGGATAGCTCGTCACTTACTATCCCGGCGTCCAGACCAGCGCGACACCGTTAAAACGCGCGGCCTCTTTGGTTAAACATCGGTGTCATTGTCCCGGGGAACGGTTAGGATTCCCAAGGGTTAATTACGTCTACATTGGCCGCCTCAAAGGGGGCCATGTCGCGGGATGCAACCTGGTAGCCCTGTGATGCGGCAATGGCAGCAATGTAGCCATCCGGCACAGGGAAACCACGCCCGGCAGTTCTGGCGGTTACGGCCAGATCCGCGTACTTGCGGGCCGCATCCGTGTCAAAGGGCAATACTCGCTCCTTGAACAACTGCATAAGGCCGTCCAGGGCCTCACTCAGCAGGTCCTTACGCTTCCCGTTCGGCAGCGCCGCAATGCCAAACAACAGTTCGGCCAGCGTCACGCTGGACAGGTACAGCGTTTCGGCTGACTGCTCATTAAGCCAGGCTCTCACGGCTGGATCAGGTTCGGGTTTCATCGCCTCGGAAACGACGTTGGTATCCAGGACGATCATTCAAACCTCATAGGCTCAGCCGGTGTTTTGTCGCGCACCTGCTCGAAGACTTCAAAGTCTTCATTGGTCAGCCCAACCTTACGGCCCAGCTCAGCCAGGGCGTCACCCATTTTGAGGCGAGTTTCTGGCCGCGTGACCTCTTCCAGGATGGCCCGTACCTCGGCCTCGGCGCTGCGGTGATGCAGCTTGGCCCGCGCTTTCAGTGCATTGTGTACTTCGTCAGGAATGCTCCTGATGGTCATCATGCCCATAGTGTTAACCTCCTATTGCATGCGGTAGTGACAACTGCGCCCTACCTGCATCCAATATAACATAGTGAATGCAAAAGGCAAGCATTACCGAGACCGGCCTTTTTTCTGCCGCTTCGCCTTCTTGGCGTCCATCTCGGCCCGCAACTTGGCCTTGCGGCGCTCCTGCTCGCTTGGCCCCTGTGGTGGCGGTGTCGGCGTCTTGGCCGCCTGTCCCTCAAGATGCAGCACATCGGCCTGCGACAGCGATTGCAGCCGGTTACGGCGTATCGGGGGGGGCTGCCCGATAGGCGGCACGCCTGGCCGTTTGCTTCGGGGCTTGGCCTGGGTGGTGCTCTCACCGTTCGCCAGGGCCTGGCGGCGACGTTCCAGCCCGGCATCCGCAAACCTGATAGGCAACTGTCCATCCACTGCCGCCTTGATCACCCGCGCTTTGAACTCCGGTGAACCGTTTACGGTGATGCGTTCGCCGTAGCGCTCCATTGCCATCCTTAGCGCGTTCTGGATGCCTGCCTGGTCGGACTCCCTGGAGACCTGGAGCCGTTCGCCATCGTCGCGCACGGCGCTGGCTCCGGCCCGGTAAATGATGGTCCCTTTCTTGGTGATGTTGTCGATCACCGGCGCATGGCCGGGCTTCGCCTGACCTTCACCCTTCAAAGTGTTGCCCTTGAGGCCCTGGGCGGCCTCTCTGGCCCGCAACGCGGCCAGGGCCTCGGTATCGCCCTGCTGGGCCTCCCGTTTGAGCCAGTCGGCCCAGGTGCGGCGCCCGTGGGCTTCATGGATCGCCTGGCGTTCCTCCCGGTACTGCTTCTGGATCGCGTCAATGTCGGCTTTCAGGGCGCTGCTGGCCTGCGCATACAGCACTTTCTTGGTCAGCCTGCCGCTGGTGAGCTTGATGGCCGCCCGCCGGGCCTTGCCCTTCTTCTTGGCGTTCTCAATCCGGCGGTCTTTTTGCCGCCTGGCTTTTTCCAGGGCCGCCATCTTGTTGGCCGCCGCGCTCTGCTGTTCTGATTTGAACCGGGCGTAAAGCTCGGTGGTGTTCACGCGCAGCCGTACCGGGTCTTTTCGGTACTGGCGGCGGGGCTTGGCCTGTTGTGCCTGGTCAGGCTCGAACGGGCCGAAACGGGCCTCCAGTTTCGGCTTGGAGAAGTCCCGTCCCAGGGTGCTCGCCTTGACCGCGGCGTCATCGCCAGACACGACAACCAGCCCATTCCCCCGCGCCCGGAGTTCCAGGCCGTTATCCCGCATGACCTGGTGCAGTTCGCCCCAGGACTGCGCCGCCTTGATCTCGTCCAGGCACTCGCGCTTGATCCAGCCAATCAGGCTTTCAATACCGGCGTGACGTTCCATGTCGGCGGCTCGCGCCTCGGCCCCGCGTCGGCGCGGCATGTGGTTGTCCTGCTGCAACCCATAGTCCCGTTCCATGACCTCGCACAGCTCGGCCAGCGTCTGGTGTGGGTAGTAGGGTTCGTGGATGGTGTTGCGCGTCGGGTGGATCTTGTTGACGGCGATATGGATATGCAGGTTGTCGGTGTCATTGTGAACGGCACTGATGCGCTGATGCTCGCCAAAGCCCAGCCCCTCGCAAATGCGGTCCTCGATGGCCGCCAGAGTGTCGGCCTCGATCTGCTCCCCGGCCCGGAAGCTGACAATCAGGTGATAGGTCTTGTCACTCTTCGCCCTGGTGTTGGCAAACTGGGTCGCCAGCACTTCGCTGATGGCATCCCGAACCGAATACGCCTCGCAGTTGGTCAACCGCACGTCACCCAGGCGGTGTTCCTTGCTCTGCTCGTCGGTGATGTAGTTCACCAGCCCGGCAAAGTCGGACTTGCCCAGGGAGCGCATGGGGACGTGTTTGGCAATCATGGCTCGGCCCTTGGCCGAAGTACGGACTCCATGAGGTGGCTCATTTGCTCCTGTGTCGCCTCGATGCGGCCCAGGACGGCCAAGATCGTATTGGCCCCCACATCGGCCACCCTGGCGTCATCCGTCAGCCACAGTTTCAGCAGGCCACCCAGGCGGCCCAGATCGCCGTTTACCCGAACCAGCTCGCGCACGTGCTCGGCGTCGGTCACGCCGTTGACCTGGTAGCCCTGGCCGACCATGCGCAGATAGGTCGAGGCACTGTGACCCGCCGCCCTGGCATTGGCCTCGATGGCCGCCCGTTCGTCGGGCAGACAATAGACCTTGATCGGGGTGCTGTTCTTTCTCGTTGTCTTGTTCTCGTTTGCCTCCATATCGGCGTCCTCTTTGTTGTTGCCAGCGAAGCTGGATAGCCCCGCAGGGCAGGATGACCGTTGAGCACCGAAGGTGCGAATAAGGGCCAGTGAAGAGGCTCCGCCATGCTTGCATGGTGGGCCTACTTCACACATCCTGCCCGCCTTTCGGCGTTAATTACTCCATGAAAAGTATACACCAGCACTTTAGATTTTCGCGCGATTTTTGCACAAAAAGGCGATTTTCTAGCTATAATGGCCGATAATTAACGATGAACGCGCTGTTATAGCGGCTTTACGCACACTTATAGCGATATAATTGCGATGAAATTAAAAGTACCAATGACACAAGCGGGTGAGATTCCAAGGGCTTGCTGACAGCGGGAAATGAACGGAAGGCACCACCATGACAACAGGAAAATTTGCGGATGAGCTGGCCGCCTGGGTGAAGAAAAAGCCCGCCAAACAGCCCCGCCAAGACCGGCACGTGATCGCGTTTCTGGCGGTGAAAGAAGATGTGAAATCGGCCCTCGATGCCGGTTACTCGATGAAAACTATCTGGGAGTACATGCAGGAAACCGGGCGGATTGCGACCCGCTATGAGACGTTCACGCTGCACGTGAAGCGGTATATCAAGAACGCCCCGGCTCCAGTTCGCCAGGCATCGCCACCGGCTGCCGCTGAACCCGCACCCCAGGCCAAGGGCAAGCCGAAATCGAAAACCAAGCAGACGGCCAAGAAAACCGCCGCACCTTCGCCCAGCGGTTTTTCCTTCAACGCCTCCCCGAACGCTGACGACCTGATTTAGCGGCTAAAGTGCCCGCCCCTCAAGTGTCAATGAAACGCACGAATGCCAGGCATGGCCTGACATTCAGTGTTGTTTTCCAAGGGGTTCCCTCCCCTTCGGCATCCCCGAAAGCTATTTCTTTGACGGTTTCGGCTCGTCCTCTGCCGGGCTGATACGAGCCAGCAGTGCCGCCGTCTGCTCCTTGTGCGTCTCGATCTGTCCAGCCAACCGGGCCGCTTCCTCACGAGCCTTGGCCGCGTCTTTCTGTGCCTGGGCGAGACTCTTGGCCGCCTGTTTAGCCTCCTGGGTCGCAGTGTCGGCCTGAGCCTGGGCTTTAGTCAGGGCAGCACGCTCCTGGTCGCGTTCGTCTCGTAGTCGTTCTATATCGTGATGGGCTTCGTTCAGCTCTGTGCGCAACCCGGACGCCTGTTGCTCCACCTGCTTAACGGTGGCCGTGGCTGTCGCCAAGTCAGCGCGTAGTGTCTCGATCTGCTCCGCCCGTTGGCTTGCCTGCTCCTGGGCCTTGTCACGCTCTGACCGCAGCCGGTCAGCTTCCCGGTGAGCGTGATCCAGTTCGGTGCGCAGTTCACCGGCTCTCGCCTCGGCGGTTCTGGCCTGCTCCTGGGAGGTTGCTACCTGCTGGCGAAGCTCGCCCGCTTCCTGCTCGGCATGGCTGGCCCGGCCATCCAGATCGGCACAGCGGGTTTTCAGTGCCTCCACTTCCTCGGCCAAGCGGTCGGCCAACTCGGTTGCCTCGGCCTGGGACGCCTCCAGCTCGACCCGGCTGGCGTCCAGGGCTTCCCGCTCTGCCGCCAATCGGCTGTTTGCCAACTCCAGGGCCAGGTCCCAAATATCCGCCCCCACTTCGGCCAGGCGTTCGGCTACGGCATCGGGCGCAGGCTCCCGGACCTTCTCGCCACTGGCTCGCTGCTGGGCCTTCCACTCCCGGAGCACGGGCGAAATGGTGGTGAAGCTGCCGCCGGTGATCTGGCGGATGGTTTCAAGTGTTGGGGTCTGACCTTCGGCGGCGATCTGGTTGGCGGCGTCGAGTATCTGTTCACGGGTAACGGCCATGTCTGAATCCTCTGTATGAAATGTAGTGTTGTAGTATGTTGTATAATACTACTACATACTACAATTTACAAATCCTACACCGATAAAAGTGGCCGTCTATTACACACCTACCAGGGGGGGGCCGATTTCACGCGCTAGGGCGTCCCTAAAAGTACGTGTCCACCCTAAGTGGCCATTTCTGCCAGCCGGTCAAAAAATCGGCTCTCTGTACTGCTCTGTGAGGCGTTTTTAGTGGTAGGGGTATGCTGACCCCTAGCTCTACCCCCTTTCGGCTCTCCTGTGGCTTCTCTGGCGCTCCTGTGGCTGTTCGTGGCCGCTGATTCTGCCGCCCTTCCTTCCTGGCGTTCAAACCTTCCACTGTCCTTGCCGTTGGCTGTGTGCTTCGACTTGGGCGCAGGCGGTGCCGCTGGCTCGATTTCTTCCCTGTCTAACCTTTGCAAGCTCTCCGGCAGCTCCTGGGCTTGAGTTGGGCGAGGGACTGGCGGCGGGCACGATCAGGACGCGCAGCCGCGCAGCGGCTCGATAGCGTCCAGGCCGCGCCTGTGGCGCGTCATCATCAGGCGGCCGAAGGCCGGGCGGAGCGAAGCGGAGGGCAGGCGAGCGCGTAGCGCGATTTTCGAACGTTTTGGCCTGCTTGAAGGGTCAGTATTTGCGCCGATCTGCGTTAAATATATATATTTAAAGTTAAATGTGCGCGCGCGCGTTACGGTGTGCTAAGCACACCGTAACCCCTTGTCATAGCTGGATTTCACGAAAGGGGGCGTCCCTAAAAGCACGAAAAGGGGTGTCCCTAAAAGCACGTGCCAATTCACAGGGCAAGCGTCCCTAAAAGCACGTGCCAATTCACAGGGCTGAGAGTTATCCACAAGCAGAGAAAACAAAGAGTTACAGCCTGCTGGGATGCAGGCTGGGGCGGCTGAGTGCATGTGAAAGTACGTGTATGGATGACCAGTCAGAAATTCATTTCCAACCCTATTTAGCAGGCCGTTGAAAAACTCGGCTTCAACTGCCCCAACCCGTCCGGTTTGGCGCTTTTTCAAGCGCTTTGGCCTAACGGAGTCCACACAAGGCCTGACTTCAGGCCTTTTTGACAGGTTTCAGCACCACGTTCACGCCTTTCGGCGTTTTTGGGGCGTAACTCGCCCTATACATGCGATCCTCGCCACCAACCCGACAGGCTACCCAGTCGGATCAGGTTGTAGACCGAGAAACCCAGCAATAACTGAGCACTCAGCTTGGCGCGACCGATCAGCTTGGTCTTGCGCAGGCCGCCAACCGTCTTCAGCCAGCCAAAACCTTCTTCGATCCGCTTGCGGATCTTCTGGCTGGCGGCATACCCCGGATGCCGCGTGGTGCGCCCATCGATGGCGCTGCCCTTGCGCTTCTGCGCCACATGCGGTGTCACTTTCAGCTCGCGCGCCCTCTGCACGAAACGCTTCTGGTCGTAATTCTTGTCTGCACCTACCGTGCTGCCCGGCTTGGCCGTGCGCTCCAGCATCTCCAGCGCCGCCTCTACCTCGGCACGTCCATTGAACTCGGTGCATTCCACATCCACGATCAGACCGTTGCGGTGCTCCATCATCGTGTGGGCCATGTGCGCCAGACGACTGGCATCGCCATTGCTCTTGCGCGCCAGCCGGGCCTCGGGATCGCTGGTCGATTGGTGGGTCGCGTTGCTGCGCTTCTCGCCCTTGAAGTCGGCATCGGGGTTGCGCGTGCCATCCTCCGGTGGGTCGCCGCCATCCTTCTTGATAAAGGACTTGTGCGAGGCCCAGGCGTCGATCAGCGTGCCATCGACGCTGAAATGCTCGTTGCTGGCGTACTCGGACCATGCGGCCAGCGACTTGATGCGCTGGAAGAACAGCCGCGCTACATCCTGGTTGAACAAGCGGTCACGGTTCTGGCTGAAGGTCGAGTGATCCCACATGCGCTCGTCCATCGACAAGCCGACGAACCAGCGAAACAGCAGGTTGAAATCAATCTGCTCGACCAACTGCCGCTCGGAGCGAATGGTGTAAATCACCTGCAGCAACGAGGCGCGCAGCAGCCGCTCCGGCGCAATCGAGGCCCGTCCCAGGGTGGAGTACAGCCCGTCGAAGTCCCGATCCATCGAAGCCAGAACGGTATCGACCAGGCCTCGCAGGGGACGCAGCGGGTGATCGTTCGGGATGCGCTGCTCCAGCGTCGTATAACTGAACAGCTCGTTTTGTTTGAGGTCGAGTCCACGCATCGGCTTGGGCTGGCTTCGGCAGAAGAGGATGGCCGCCATTTTGCCAGAGCCACGCGGGCTCTGGCTTTTTTCAACGGCCTGATAGGCCTCGAAGCTCTTCTTCGGCCCACGGGTGTGATTGAGCAGACGATAGGTGTGACCCTTGTCGGTGCCACGGCGCACCACTTCCAGGCCTTCGCCGCCTTTCACCAGCAGGGCGCTGCCACCTTGCTGGTCATACTGGCTGAACAGTTTCGACATGGGCATGCCGAGCACATCGCAGAGACGGCTCAGGGTGTCGAGGCTGGTGGAGACCTGGGCGTTTTCGATCTTGCTCAGCATGCCCTGGCTGATGCCGGCGATGCGTGCCACATCGGCGATCTTCAGTTCCTGCGCCTGCCGCTGGCGGCGGATCTGCATGCCCAGGTATTGCTCGAGCTTGAGACGGGGAGGGATTTCTGTAGAAGTCGTCATGCGTGCTTTTATCTTCTTGTGAATAAAAAATTCGCACTGAGAATGTGCGGGATGCCTTTCTTCGGTGCATTTTCACGGTTTTAATTTCCTCCTATGAAAGCATCTTTCCTTCACGGATAGAAGAATGACGGGCTTTCAGGGGATTTCGAACAGGTAGGGAGAGGTTGGCAAGCTGCTTGCATTTCTTTTGGGGAAATTAAAATTCCCCAGCGGAATAATGGCGACGCCACCGGAGGCCCCAACCATGTTGCCCAGCGAAACCCAGAAAATCATCGACCAGCACGGCATCAAGTACGTGCTGGCTCAGTTCGTCGATATCCACGGCGCGGCCAAGACCAAGTCGGTGCCGGTCTCGGGCCTCAAGGCGGTGGCCGAGGAGGGCGCCGGCTCATGCTTTCTCTGTAAGAACAAAAAGTTCTCCAGGGGAATTTTCTCTGGAGCAAACCGACCATCGCCTTGCTCTCACCCGGAGGGTTTCCGATGACAGCATCCAGTGCCGAACCCATGTTCAGTACCCCACGTTATGCCACCGAGGTGTCCCGACATACGGCCAGTCGCCGTATCGTGGTGGCGCAGCAGGCGAGCCTGGCCACCAGGCTGCTCCACCACCCTGCGCCGACTCTGCTGCTGTGCCTGGGCGAGACGTTGCCGGGCAGTGTCGAGCAGGAGAGCCTGCCCAGCAGCGAAGCGCTGTACCTGCGCTTGCAGATGCTGCTGGAGCAGGCCCAGGCCGGCACCCGCTTGTACGTCTGTGGCGATGAAAGCTTTCTCTGGCACGTTCATCGCCTGGCGCGGCAGGCCGGCCTGCTCGGCGACGAGATCGAACTGTTCAAGCAGGGCGCGCGACGCCGCCTGTACTGCGTGCACTGCGGGCATATTCAGGACATCGGCAGCGAAGGCGAGTGCACCTGTGGCCAGTGCCGGGTGAAGTTATTCGTCCGTGAGCATTTCTCCCAGCGCCTCGGCGCCTACATGGGCGTCTGCATCGACCCGGACAGCCCCTATGCGCCGGAGGTGCGGTCATGAGCGCGATGATCGAGGTGCAGGTCACCGACGTGCGTCAACTGACCCCGGTGGTGCGCGAGTTCAGCTTCCGCGCGATCGACGGCACGCTGCCGGGCTTTTCCTGCGGCAGTCACGTGCAGGTGATTTTGCCCACCGAGGGGCGCACGCTGCGCAACGCCTATTCGCTGCTGGGCGACCCGCGCGACACTGGTGCGTACCGCATCGCCGTGCGCCTGCAGGAGGCCTCGCGCGGCGGTTCGCGTTACCTGCACGAGCAGGTGCGGGTCGGCGACCGTCTGCAGATCGGTGCGCCGAGCAACCTCTTCGCCCTGCATTCGCAGGCCCGTCACCACATTCTGGTGGCCGGTGGCATCGGCATCACACCCTTCATGGCCTATCTGGCTGAGCTCGGCGCGCAAGGTGCTTCGTTCGAACTGCACTACGCCTACCGCAGCGGCCTGACCGACGCCTACGCCGGCGAGCTGCGCGAACGCCTGGGCGAGCGCTTTCATGGCTACGACGCCGCTGCCGGCCAGCGCCTGGACTGCACCAGCCTGTTCGCCGGCAAGCCGCTTGGCAGTCACCTTTACGTCTGCGGCCCGCAGCGCCTGCTCGATGAACTCAAGACTTTGGCTGGCGCCCACGGCTGGTCGGACGGGCGCCTGCACTGGGAGGCCTTCGCCGCACCCGAGCCGGGCCAGCCCTTCACCGTCGAGTTGGCGCGCAGTGGCCAGCGTCTGCAGGTGCCGGGCGACCACAGCCTGCTCGAAGCGCTGGAGGCGGCCGGTGTCGAGGTGCCCAACCTGTGCCGGGGCGGGGTATGCGGGCAATGCACCACGCGCTACCTGAGCGGCGAGGTGGAGCACCGCGATCACTACCTGGATGAGCAGCAGCGCGGTGAGGCGCTGATGCCCTGCGTTTCCCGTGGCGGCTGCCGCGGCACGCTGCTGCTCGATTTGTAGGGTGCGCCGTGCGCACCACAACGATTGTGACCGGTGCACTCAGCGCACCCTTCAGGAGAGAGTCATGCCCGTCGTAATGAAACCCGTGGAAACCTATCGCGACGATTTCACCTTCAGCAACAGCCCGCAGGCCATTGCCCGCTTTCCCTTTCCGTTTCCCGAGGACAGCTACATGTACTCGGTCAATATCGAGCCGGCCACGCCGCGTGAGCCGGGTTCGGTGTTCGAGCACTGGTTCGACATCGACGAGCACTACGTCTCGGAGATGGCCGAGCGCGCCCGCGTGCTGGAGCGCGACCCGCAGCGCTGCCTGATGATGCCGCACATGGCCCAGGCCGCCTGGGACACCCTGGAAATGTTGATGGAGCACCTGGCCGCCGACTACCCCGAGCATTTCGCCCTGCAGCGCGAGGGCGATCGATGGCTGTGGATCAACCGCCCGCTGGGCATCGAGCAGCGCTTCACCTTCGGCGATGCCAGCACCTTGCCCTACGAGCCGCTGGAGTACATCACGCGCCAGGCGCAGGGCGATTTCGCCGTGCTCGATCAGCGCGACGGCGACCTGTTCATGGACGCCGGCATGGTCACCTTCGCGCCGAACTGGTCGATCAAGTTCGACGCCGGCATGAGCTTCAAGCAGTGGCATGCCCCGGTACCGGGCGTGGCGCACCAGCTCGGCGTGTTCGACCGTGCGTTGAAGTACCTGCTCAACATCCAGGTCGGCCAGCCGGTGCGTCGCCTGAGCTGGACCATGACCATCAACCCGCGCCTGGACATCTCCTCGGAGACCTTCCACGAGTGGGGCCATGAGCTCGGTCTGGTGACGCCGGAGAACGTCGCGCGCCTGGTGCACCTGCACGTCGAGCTGCAGTTCATGCCGCGCCTGCCGCGCAGCAATGCGCTGCTGTTCGGCTTCCGCCACTATCTGATCAGCCTCGAGGAGCTGGCAACCAATCCGGCCTGGGCCTGCCGCCTGCACCGCGTATTGCGCGACCTGCCGGACGAGATCGCCGACTACAAGGGCCTGACCCGCTATCGCCAGACTGTGGTGGATTGGCTGCGCCAGTTCGACCCGCAGGCCCAGGCCGCCTGAACGCCACCGAGCTGCCTCTCCCACAAGCGGGAGAGGGGAGACGGAACCACCCGCCTGCGTGCAGGCCAACCGCACACGATAGGAGAAACTGACATGGCCAATTCCTGGCGTATTTCCGCCCTTGCCGAGCGTCACCGCGCACTGGGTTCCAAGCAGATGATGCTCGACCACTACCAGCAGACCAAGAACCTGCTGGTGAGCTACGACATCAATCCGCTGGGGTTCTTTTAATCCACCGTTGTTTACGGTCTGCCATGCACAAGACGCGGCTCACGCCCGTTCGGATCGTCCGCAAGCCGGCCCTGCTGCCTCTGCGCAGAGGGCTCGGCCAAGGCAGCGTTCGAGCGGGCCAATACCGCACCGTCACTCAATAAAGACAGTCAGGGCACAGCAATGGATCAGATAGGTAATTACGTTCTCTACATCATCATGGCCTGCGCCGTTGCAGGGGCGTTCGCGGCCATCTACGACAGCGAGAAGGGCCTGGGCAAGGAGTTCATGGAGGGCATCCACGCCACCGGCTACATCTTCGTACCGGTGGCCGGCATCATGGCCTCCATCCCGTATCTCACGGTGATCATCGAGAAGGCCTGCGGGCCGTTTTTCAACGCCCTCGGCGCCGACCCGGCACTGGCCGCGACCATGATCATCGCCTCGGACATGGGCGGCTATCACCTGGCATCGGCGCTGGCGTCGAGCAAGGAAGCGCTGGTCATGGCGCTGATCACCGGTTTCATGGGGGGTGCCACCATCATCTTCTCCATCCCCATGGGGCTGGCGATGCTCGATAAGCGTGACCACAAATACATGGCACTGGGCATCGTGTCCGGCATCCTGACCATTCCGCTCGGCGTACTGATTGCCAGCGTATTGCTGGTAGCGAGCGACCCGATGATCCGCGAAGTGGTCGCCACCAATGGCGAGGCGACCTATCAGCTGGCCATGGGCCTGGGCAGCATCTTCGCCAACCTGCTGCCGATCATCGTCTTCGTCGTCGCCCTGGCTGCCGGCCTGCGTTTTCTGCCGGATCTGATGATCAAGGGCTTCATCGGTTTCGGCCGTGGCCTGGACGCGATGATCAAACTGGTGCTGGTATTCTCCATCGTCGAGTACTTCACCGGGGTGTTCACCATCGTCTTTGGTGGCTGGGGCTTCGACCCGATCATCGCGGACGCCGAAAACCAGACCCGCGCCCTGGAAACCGCCGGCTACGTCGGCATCATGCTGGCGGGCGCCTTCCCCATGGTCTACCTGCTGCGCAAATACTTCGGCGGCCCGCTGGAACACCTGGGCAGCAAGGTCGGCCTGAGCGCCGTGGGCAGCGCCGGCATGCTCGCGACCATCGCCAATATCCTGGCCATGTTCCGCCTGGTGCGCTTCATGCCACCGAAGGACAAGGTGATCAACATCGCCTTCGCCGTCTGTGCGGCCTTCCTGCTGGGTGACCACTTGTCCTTTACGGCCAACTTCCAGCCCACCATCATCCTGCCAGTGCTGATCGGCAAGCTGATCGCAGGTTTTGCCGCCATCGGCCTGGCCTATTGGCTATCGGTGCCCAAGGCGCTGGAACTGGAGCAACAGGATCGCGCTGCCGGCATCATCGAACAGGATGAGTACCCGGTCGCAGGCAAGCCGCAGGTCAGCCCGGCCTGACAACCGCCGCAACGCCTGACGCCTGCCAAGCAGACGTCGGGCGTTGCCCGACGGCGAACGAGAGAGACTGGTTGAGGACAGATACATGGCAAGCTACTCCCACAGCATGGCCGGCCAGACCTGGCGCTTCGACAGCCTGCGCGAGCTGATGGCCAAGGCCACGCCGGCACGTTCCGGTGACTACCTGGCCGGCGTTGCCGCCAGCAGCGATGCCGAGCGCGCCGCCGCGCAGATGACGCTGGCCAATGTGCCATTGAAGACCTTTCTGCAAGAGGCGCTGATTCCCTATGAGAGCGACGAAGTCACCCGCCTGATCATCGACACCCATGATGCCCAGGCCTTCGCCCCGGTCAGCCACCTCACGGTGGGCGGGTTTCGCGACTGGCTGCTCTGCGACGACGCCGACGAAGCCAGCCTCACGGCGCTGGCCCCTGGGCTGACGCCGGAGATGGTCGCGGCGGTGTCGAAGATCATGCGTATTCAGGATCTGGTCCTGGTGGCGCAGAAGACCCGTGTGGTCACCCGCTTTCGCAACACCCAGGGGCTGCGCGGGCGCATGTCCACCCGCCTGCAGCCCAATCACCCGACCGACGATCCGGCGGGCATCGCCGCCAGCGTGGTCGACGGCCTGCTCTACGGCAACGGCGATGCCATGATCGGCATCAACCCGGCCACCGACAGCATGAGCGCCGTATGCACCCTGCTGGAGATGCTCGATGCGGTGATCCAGCGCTACGAGATTCCCACCCAGTCCTGCGTGCTGACCCACGTCACCAGCTCCATCGCCGCCATCGAGCGTGGCGCGCCGCTGGACCTGGTGTTCCAGTCCATCGCCGGAACCGAGGCGGCCAACGCCAGCTTCGGCGTCAGCCTCAAGGTGCTGCAGGAAGGCTACGAAGCCGGCCTGAGCCTCAAGCGCGGCACCCTCGGCAACAACCTGATGTACTTCGAGACCGGCCAGGGCAGCGCGCTGTCGGCCAACGCCAACCACGGCGTCGACCAGCAGACCTGCGAAACCCGCACCTACGCCGTGGCTCGCCACTTCAACCCGTTTCTGGTCAACACCGTGGTCGGCTTCATCGGCCCGGAGTACCTGTACAACGGCAAGCAGATCATCCGCGCCGGGCTGGAAGACCATTTCTGCGGCAAGCTGCTCGGCGTGCCCATAGGCTGCGACATCTGCTACACCAACCATGCCGAAGCCGACCAGGACGACATGGACATGCTGCTGACCCTGCTCGGCACGGCTGGCATCAACTTCATCATGGGCATTCCCGGCTCGGATGACGTGATGCTCAACTACCAGACCACCTCCTTCCACGATGCCCTGTATGCACGCAAGGTGCTCGGCCTGCACGCCGCGCCGGAGTTCGAGGCCTGGCTGGCACGCATGGGGATTTTCCAGCAACAGGGTGGCCGCCTGCGTATGGGCGATGAGCTGCCCCCGGCATTTCGCCAGGCGTTGGCGCAGTTGTCCTGATCAATCGAGGCCGTCATGAGCGAAAAGTCCCCCGCCACCGCAAATCCCTGGCAGCAACTGCGCCAACTGACGCCGGCACGCATCGCCCTGGGCCGCGCCGGTACCAGCCTACCGACCGCTGCGCAACTGGATTTCCAGTTCGCCCACGCCCAGGCGCGTGACGCCGTGCATTTGCCGTTCGACCACACTGCCCTGCGCGAAGCGCTGCATGATCGCCAGTTACCCACGCTGCTGCTGCACAGTGCCGCCGCCGACCGCCACACCTACCTGCAACGCCCGGATCTGGGCCGGCGCCTGCACGAAGATGCCGCACGCCTGCTCGATGACTACGCCGCCGAGCACGGCCGTGGCTATGACCTGGCCATCGTCATCGCCGACGGCCTGTCATCGCTGGCGGTGCACAAGCACAGCCTGCCCTTTCTCGACCGCTTGCTGGAACAGGTGCTGGAGGAAGGTTGGTCACTGGCGCCGATTACCCTGGTGGAGCAGGGCCGGGTTGCAGTGGCCGACGAAGTGGGGCAGCGCCTGGGGGCGAAGATGACGGTGATCCTGATTGGCGAGCGCCCCGGCCTCAGTTCGCCGGACAGCCTGGGCCTGTATTTCACCTACGCGCCGCGCGTTGGCCTCAACGACGCCTACCGCAACTGCATCTCCAACGTGCGCCTGGAGGGTCTGAGCTATGGCATGGCCACCTTCCGCCTGATGTACCTGATGCGCGAGGCCTGCCGCCGCCAGCTCTCGGGCGTCGATCTCAAGGACGAAGCCGAAGTGCCGACGCTGGACAGCGCCGGGCCGGGTAATTTTCTGCTGCCGGATCAGCGTTGAGATGCTGTCGCGGCTAAAGCCCCTCCCACCCAGCCGCTCACAAAGCCCTTCTCACAGGAGGTAAGCCTTGTGGGAGGGGCTTCAGCCGCGATCTTTACGACCGATCAGCACGCCTCGATACGGAAGCCCAGGCGCGGGAAGTGCACGTGTACGATGCCGGCACGCTCGTCCTCGCGGCGCAGGATCAGCTCCTCGCGCCCGGAGAACAGCAACTCACCCTCCACCGGATCGACCCCGTAGTCCACCGCTGCGATGCGTACCGCCTGGCCAGGCTGGAAGCCATTGGCATCGATAAAATCCTCGTCCGGGAGTGCTGCCGGCGTTGCCTCGCGCGCCACGGCGATAGCCTCTTCGCCGCTCATCTCGCTCAGTGAGCCATGCCCAAAGCCCAGCACCCGCGCCAGCCAGGCGGCGACTTCCGGATAATCGTCCACCAGGGGTGCCGTGATCGGTGTGGCGCGCAGGAACCACAACGGATGCGCGCCGCCAGCCATTCGGCACCGTCGAGCAGGCCAAGGCGCGGGTCGGCATAGCGCCAACTGGGCGAGACGAAGACATCGCGGCGGCGCAGGGCCGTGCGCAGCGCATCGAGCGTGCAGAACACATAGGCACCCATGTCGAGGGAGCCATCTTCGCGGGTGATGTGCTTCTGCCAAGCCTTGGCCACGATCTCCTGCGGCGCGTCATCCTCTGGCTTCCGGCGCGGCAGGTTCAGTTGCAGCCACTCCAGACTAGCCGCCACGCCCTTGCCGGCCGGGCTGAAGCCGAAGCGGATGTGCTTGAGCAGGTCGGGCAGGAAGCGGCGCACGCTGCGGTAGCGCGCTTCCAATGCAAGAAAATAGACGTCATCTACCGGGCGGATCAGCGCGTTGACCTCTTCCAGGGCCTTTTCCAGGGTGGTCCTCGGCAGGTCGTTGAACAGCCGGGCGCGCACGTTGTCATCGCTGATCGAGCTGTCCAGCACGACCTTGCACGCGGCGGCGAGCGTCGCGGCCGACCGATCCAGGTCTTTCAGGCTGCGCATGCGGGCTTTCTTGTCGGCCTTCTCCGCGTTGCTGAACAGGTCGCGCAGCAAGGCCTCCAGGACTTCCAGTGCGTCGTCGTGCGCAGTCGCCTCCAGGCAGAGTGCGAAGGCCACCAGTGTCGCCATCCGCCGCGACGC
>NZ_JAJSPB010000037.1:0-33083 GCF_021282325.1 Marinobacter sp. G11 | reverse complement strand
GAGTTGATCGTTTACCGTAAGATTAAAGGGTGCTGGTTTCCGGGCCAAAACAGAGTCTCCGAGCTCGTAAATAATAGCTCGAATTGTAGCACATTTTCGCTTAGGGATTAACCAGACGGAACACTAGTCGTCGTTTTACGCTGTAAGAACTCAAGCTTAAAGAAGGCGATAACTTTACCTATATCAAAGATGGGCAGGAGCGACCGATAACATCTGAAACCTATCGGATTGAGGTGAATAATGGTTCGCCGAATCCGACATTACTTGAGAAGACTTTCTATTTCTCTGAGTATGGCCCGATGCTTGCCGCAAACGTAGTTACAGGGGGTGGGTTGCAGGAGTGGGGAGTGGATGGCACTGCGTATACGTACCGAGATGCAAACGCATCAACTCAGCGCTTGTTAGATACATGGCTGAAAATGAGTCGTGCAACGACCCTTGAGGAGTTTTAGGCAGTATTCAGAAATTGTGGGACTACTTTCTGGACAAATACCACTTATGCGGACGATCAAGGGAACGCTTTCTACATTGATAGCAGTTCTGTGCCGCACCTTTCTGATGCATCGCTGGCAGTAATTGATTTCAAGCGAAAGGTCAGCCCGTCATACGATCTGCTGTTCACGTCTGGGCTTACTTTGCTTGACGGAAGTAAGTCCAGAGATGACTGGCTGGAAGGAGAGTGCGACGGGTTAGTTCCTTATGAAAAGCGCCCTCAGTTATTACGGAATGATTGGGTTCAGAACTCGAATGACAGCTACTGGGCGACTAATCCTGAAGTCTTCCTGACCGGGTTTTCTCCCCTTTTCGGATCTGAGGAGACTCCGCTTAATCCAAGAACTCGCATCGGAATAAAAATGCTGCAAAACCCTTTGAATCCGGGATATGCCGCGACTGCGCCAGCAGGACAGGACGGAAAGTTTGGAGCAATTGATCTGATTAGCGTTATTTACAACAACCGGACCTGGTATGCGGAGGAGTTTTTACCTGAGTTGCGCGAACGTTGTGAAATCATTGGCAACAATCAGGTGAGCCTCGCGTCGGGTGGCTTAAGATCGGTCAGCTCGGCGTGTGATGTGCTGCAATCATGGAACGGTGTTTATGATGTGGAGAGCGTTGGCGCGCATGTGTTCAGGGTATTCATCGCAAATTACAGGAATAGTTTCGGCTCAGACCTAACGACCCCCTTCAATCCTCAAGATCCGGTGATGACTCCGGCATCACCTTCGGTAGTGGGTAAAGGAACTTCCAGTGATGCGATGTTGATGTCCCTCGCTGAAGGACTGGAAGCACTAGACTCTGTCGGTATTGAGTACGACGCAGCTTTGGGTGATGTGCAGTACTATCAGGCCAGCGGTGGTGTGCCCCCGGGAGGGGTTGCGGTTGACCAGTTGCATTCGTTCCCCTGGCACGGAGGAGATGGTTCAGTTGATGGCGCCTTTAACGCAATTGGTGTGGTTACCTCTCCTGTTGCCGAAGATACAGTATTCCCGCGGGTAGCTGCGAACGTTCTTTCGAATACTGCCGGTTTGTCAGATCAACCAGGGGAAGGGTGGCGTATGGCCAGGGGGACCAGTTGGCACTTTGGTCTGGAATTTGCCGATGATGGCCCTCAGGCCTATGGATTGCTGAGTTACTCGCAGTCGAGCAATGAGATGTCGCCGTACTTTAACGATCAGGCGCAGAGGTATTCTGAGAAAAACTACCGAAAGCTGTTTTTCACCGAAGGTGAGATTGAGGCCAATCTGATACCAAACGGGACAGTGACAATCACGAACCGTGACTGAAGTTAAAGGCATCGATAGGGTGTACTCGGGTCGAGGTCGCCGGCCCGGGCGTTCAATCAATAATTTACGTGGATAAAAAAGAAGAGGGGGTATTAGCCCCCTCCTCTTTTTTCACTATATTACAATCAAAAGATAAGTTTTAGATTAGTCTTGCTGGATGATTTGTGTGATGTCCGGATCATTGCCTGATACATTCGGAATCACCTGACCGCCTTTAGTGGCAATCATTGATGCAGTCTGTCCGATCATCTCACTGAATACCCGCACATCGTCCGCACCACCTTGTGGTAGAACAGGCGTGCCGTGAGTGCCTGCAGTATAGCGTGTGATTGCGGATAGAGCTGTTGGTGCTGAAGTTACTGTATTCGCACCCAAAAGCTTTGCTAACGGCTCGGATCCTGACAGGTAAGCATCAAACGCATTGCCTAGTGGAGCGGTCAATGGGTCATTTGGGATTACGGTGTCGCCATTGACTTGTGACAGCAGTACTGGAGTTACAGTTGCATTCAGGCTTGCAGTGAAATTGATCGGATCAACCGAGTCAATCGCCGCCTGGAATACGTTAAAGAATGTTTCCAGGTTTGCGTCACCCTGCTCCAGCCCCGCTACTTTTTGAAGCCCGCCTAGTATCTGTGGTGCGAATGTCGGGGAGTTTTCCAGCATCCGAACAACACCTGCGCCAGGTGTTAACAGCTGCGCAGCGATGATGTCGTCTGTTGGTGTGGAGCTGGCGTTAGCAACCGCTACAAATGGTGCTCCAACGATAGTGCCGAGGGAGTGCCCAGCGAAATAAACATTGCCTGCATCCAGATCGGCACCAGTCGTACCATCGAAATCAAGACTCGCAAGCGATGCTCTAACATTAAGCAAGTCAACAACCGCTTGACGATTTTTGTCGCGGGAATTGGTGAAGTTTGTGAGGTTAATGAACAGGCTTCCAGACGAGCCTGATGTAGCTGTCATCGCAGTCGGCTGGTTAGCCGCACTTGCCGTGAAGTTGAAATGCCGCTCATGCTCTGTTTTGGGAATGCCTGGAACGGTCGAGCCAGCATTGGCAACTGTGTTCTCGAAGGAGCGTAACGAACGAATAACGGCGTTGAGTTGAGCGGCCTGAACCGGATCAGCAACCCCGAGGACTGTTGCGGAGCTTGCGCCACCGGCGATGGCATCAACTGCACCTGGTGCTATTTGAACTGCAGCCTCGTCAGTCTGGCCAAGGCTGATGAGAGTCTGGGTCAGAAAGCCGGTAGCAAGTTGTCCACCAATGACGGCTTGAATGTTAGCTTCGTTCGGGGTCAGTGCTTCGGGTAGTCCAGCTGCCTGACCAGCTGTAAGCAACTGGTTGGCCAATCCGGTCTGTTCTTCCGAAGTGAATGGTGTGACACCGTGAGCCGGTTGATCTATTACGACGACCGCAACGTTAGAGTTCTTCGCCATGGCACTGCCAAATGTCAATGCAGCGCTTCGGTCCGTGGTAATGCCATGCATATACATGACGGTCTCCAGAGGCGCGCTACCGTCATAACTTGCCGGGTAAAGAACCATTATCGGTACCTTGACATCATCGGTTTTGGCCGGGAACGGGAACCGGTAGTTAACCACCTTGCTGACTTCTGGGTCTGACTGTGCCAGTTGAACGCCCAATTGATCGCCCGCGGCGGCTGCCAATGCAGCGTTCGCTTCCCAGCTCTTGGTATTGATTACAGAGCCCTCAGCATCTGATGACCCTGTTGGGATGCCGAGGTAGTAAGGTAAGTCGATGGTGCCCTGAACAATATTGACATCTCCGAAGTCCACGAACTGATCTGCTATAGCGGAGACTTGGGTTACGTCTTGCGGGGCGCCAAAGTTTGCTGTTGAACTCCGGTCACTTGGGGTTGGCAGCAGGTTTGCGGCTGTAAACGCACCGACTAGGGCAGTTGCCTGGCCATCGGCTGTTGGCTCTGCAGCGGCAACAGCGTTGTTGCCAATGGTGTAAAGCGCAAAGAAGTCGGATATGGGATTTTCTGCATCAGTTCGGGCAGTTGTTACAGCGTTAAACCGGACTGAGCCAAGAATAGTTTCCTTGAAGAATGCCTTTGGATCAGCAATGTACTGAAGCACCCTTTGATCATTTGATGTCGTAAAGCTGTAGGACAGAGCAATGCTTTCCTCGGTCAGCGCCGCCTCAGCAGGTCTGGCCTGGTTGGGTACACCAAAGAAACTGGCTGCGACTTTCTCCCAGAAACCATCGACGATGCGGCGAACCGGTGCTAAGGCAGCTGGGTTGCCCAGAACTCGATCGGGGTCGGCTACATCGCGGTAAATTGGAGCTTGAACGATGGGGTCTCCATTTATGTCCAGAACCTCATTGGTGACGACCACGAGATATCGCTTGAAAGGATTTAGTGGTTTCGTTGGATTGATCCGGATAATCGAGTCGCCATCTAAAAGATGTTTTGTTTCTGCAATATACTCAGGAGCTTGAGTGAGGCTGTAAAGGTAGCCCGCGGCCTGGGCCTGATTGCGACCATTAAGATCCTGCGGGGCCACACCTGCGGCTACCTGGGCAGTAATCGCAAGTGGAATAGTTGGGGATTCACCTGCTCCGAGCCCTCTAACGGGGTCTCCACCTGCGTATTCAAGTTCAATCAAAAATACGTTCTGGTTCGGATTAGGAATAACCGTTGTTGGATCAGACGGATCAGCCAAAACGAATGCTCGGGAGTCTACCGAGTTCGGATCAATTTTCCCGTTAAACTGAACAACTGGCGGAGCAATCGTTGAAGCCCCACTTAGCTGGTTCAGCGCAGAGGTAACTGGTGGAGAGGAATCCGCAACACTGAAGGAGCCGTCTGCTTCGTTAATTGCAGTCGTACTATCGTCAGATTTGAATATAAGGTCATTTGGGAGCGGCAGGGCTCCGGTCACAGGGTTAAAAAGAGGCCAGGTTTTGCCATCCAGTTCGGGATTACTGATCTGATAATCCGGATTCGCATTTTTCCCACTGGAAGCGCTGTCAAAACAGCCAGTCAACCCAAGGGAAGAAGCCACGGCAAGACTTATTAGAGTTTTCTTGAACATGGTTGGAACCTTTTCCTGTTGTTGTTTCGTTATATCCGGCTTAGACGGAACCGGTCGGCCCCTGAATTCCGCTCTTTTGCCTGTTCTGCTTGTCTGTTTGGTTGTCTGAAATTGTAGCCAGCACGTTTAGCCAATTTCTGTAGCTTTGACTATAGCGACAGAGTGGCAAGTGTTGATCAGCCAAAAGTGTGATTCTGCTTCTGGAATCCCTCCTCGCACGGTTGGAGTGGCCTTCCTGAAAAATAGTGGGCTGTGAGGGGTTTGTCGAGTGGCCGGGTGCACAGAAACGCCGCTTTTAACAATTTGTTGCGAATATGAACGGAACGGGCCATAGATTTTGCCGTTTCAGGTAATAGCGCCGTTCGCCTTCCGTCGCATCACGCGCCAGCGGGAATTTCTGGTAAACTCTCGCTTCCTTATTTAAAGGCAGGGGCTGCCTTGGCAGTTCCGCACCATTCCCATAATCAGAAAGCTGATGAGGCGACTATGACCACCGTAATCCGCCAGGACGACCTGATCGAAAGCGTAGCCGATGCGCTGCAGTTTATTTCCTACTACCACCCGAAGGATTTCATTCAGGCCGTATACGAGGCCTATCAGCGGGAAGAGTCCCAGGCGGCCAAGGATGCCATGGCCCAGATTCTGATCAACTCCCGCATGTGCGCCCAGGGCCACCGCCCGATCTGCCAGGACACCGGTATTGTCACCGTGTTCGTGAACATCGGTATGGATGTGAAGTTCGAGTGCGACATGGCGCTGGACGATGTGATCAACGAAGGCGTTCGCCGCGCTTACACCCATCCGGACAACGTACTGCGGGCCTCTGTGCTGGCAGACCCGGACGGCAAGCGCCAGAACACCAAGGACAACACTCCTGCCATCATCCACTACAAGATGGTGCCGGGTAACACCGTGGAAATCCACGTGGCAGCCAAGGGCGGCGGCTCTGAAGCCAAGTCCAAATTCGCCATGCTGAACCCGTCTGACTCTGTGGTGGAGTGGGTTCTGAAAATGATTCCGCAGATGGGTGCCGGCTGGTGCCCGCCTGGCATGCTGGGTATTGGTATTGGTGGTACCGCCGAGAAGGCGATGGAACTGGCCAAGGAAGCCCTGCTGGACCCGATCGATATTCACGACCTTCAGGCCCGTGGCGCCTCCAGCCGTGCTGAAGAGCTACGACTTGAGCTGTTCGAGAAGGTAAACGATCTGGGCATCGGCGCCCAGGGTCTGGGTGGCCTGACCACCGTTCTGGATGTGAAGGTAAAAGACTACCCGACCCACGCCGCCAACAAGCCGGTGGCTATCATCCCGAACTGTGCCGCTACCCGCCACGCGCACTTTGTGCTGGATGGCACTGGTCCGTCCCTGCAGACGCCGCCGAGCCTGGACGACTGGCCGGAAATCACCTGGGAAGTGGGCGAGAATGTTCGCCGCGTGAACCTGGACACCGTGACACCGGAAGACGTGAAAGACTGGCAGCCGGGTGAGACTGTTCTGCTGTCCGGCAAGATGCTGACCGGCCGTGATGCTGCCCACAAGAAGATGGTGGATATGATCGAGCGCGGCGAAGAGCTGCCGGTGGATCTGAAAGGTCGCTTCATCTATTACGTGGGCCCGGTTGATCCGGTTCGCGAAGAAGTGGTTGGCCCGGCTGGCCCCACCACCGCTACCCGTATGGACAAGTTCACCGACACCATGCTGGAGAAAACCGGCCTGACCGGCATGATCGGTAAAGCCGAGCGTGGCCAGGTTGCCATCGACGCGATCAAAAAGCACGGCGCGGTGTACCTGATGGCCGTAGGCGGAGCTGCTTACCTGGTGTCCAAGGCCATCAAGGGTGCCAAGGTTGTGGCTTTCGAAGAGCTGGGTATGGAAGCCATTTACGAGTTTGAAGTGGAAGACATGCCGGTCACCGTAGCGGTAGATTCCCGCGGCAGCTCCGTCCACCAGACCGGCCCGGTTGAGTGGCACGACAAGATCATTGCTGCCAAGGCGGTTTGATCTGAGTCTGCAGTAATATCAGTGCGGCCCTGGGCTTTCGGCTCAGGGCTGCCACTGAAATCAATTTCAAGGTTTTCCCTGCACTTTTCTTCTCTCCCGTCCCTAAAATTCTCCGATTAGAATTGGCTCTATAAATATATTCAAAGAAGATTATTTTGGCACGATCTAAGCATTTTCTTTGCGGCGATTAGATGGTGTGCTAATTTTAGAGTATGAGTGGATTTTCACGACACCAGGTACTCAAACGTTTGCAGGCTGAACTGCCCCGAGGCGGGCCTTTCGATTTGTCTGTCTTGGCCCAGTTTGGAGTTTCACCGCAGCTGGCGGCTCAGTATGTAGAGGCCGGCTGGCTCGCTCGGCTGGGGCATGGGGTCTATGCTTTCCCGAATGACAATTTTGATATCTTCGGCGGCTTGAAGTTGTTGCAGAACCGAGTTGCAGGGTTGCACATCGGCGGAAAGAGCGCTTTGGCGCTGCAGGGGGTTCGGCATAATCTGGGCAGTACGGAGAGCTGTGTGCTGTGGGGAGATAAGCGTTATACCTTGCCAGACTGGTTTACCTCCCGTTTCCCTTCACGATACTGCCATGCGCGATTATTTGAGTGGTCGGATAACGAGCTGGCAACAAAGACTCTCACCACGCCGCCGGGATTGCCCGAGCATGTGGTTGTCGCGTGTCCGGAGCGAGCGGTTCTTGAGCTTCTTTATGAAGTCGGTGTGAAACAGAGTCTCGAGGAAGCCCGTAATCTCTTCGATGGTCTGCGCTCACCCAGAAAGCAGGTTCTCGGTAATCTGCTTTCCTGTTGCACGAGCGTTAAAGCGGTGCGCCTGTATCTTACCTGGGCAAGAGAAACTGAATTAGTGGATGTTGATGCTTTGTTGGAGGACTTTCCGGTTCGTACCGGCAGTTCCTCCCGCTGGATGACCAGGCTGGATGATGGCACATTGCTCAGCCTCAACCCCCAAGGATAGGGATTAGTATGTACAAAACATACGCTGACACGGTGCACCTGTTATTAACCGTGGCGCCGGAGGTGTTTGCCAACGATATATTCGCGATGAAAGGTGGCACTGCCATCAATCTGTTTCTTCGGGATATGCCCCGGTTATCGGTTGATATTGATGTTGTTTATCTTCCACGGGAGAAATCCCGGGATGAGGCTTTGCGAGACGTCAACCAGCAGCTGGCGGCCATCAGTGAACGCATTTTTAAGCTCGGGCTGCATGCGCGACTGATTCCTGCCCGAAATCTTGGCGATACCAAGCTGATCGTCGAAAGCGAAGCCAGTCAGGTCAAAATCGAAGTCAACGTCGTCTTTCGCGGTAGCGTGTTGCCTCCAGAGCGGCGCCGGTTGAGTGCGCGCACGAGCGATCGGTTTAGCGTTGAGTTCGATCTTCCAATACTGGCGCCTGATGAGCTTTACGGGGGCAAGCTGGTCGCTGCGCTTGATCGACAGCACCCTCGGGATTTGTTTGACGTTTGGCAGCTGTATGAATCCGGCGGCATCACCGAGGGGATGATTGAGTGCTTTGTCGTCTATCTTGCGGGGCATAACCGCCCATCCCACGAAGTTATTTTCTGTAATGAGAAGAATATCGCCAATGAATTCGAGAGAGCATTTGTTGGTATGAGCGAAGTCGAATGCTCGCTAGAAACCCTGACTGAGACCCGGGCTCGGTTGCAGCGAGAGCTGGTTGTGAGGTTAACGGACTCACAAAGGAAGTTTCTGATTGGCTTGGCTCGTGCTGAGCCAGATTGGTCGCTCTTGATGTGTCGTCACGCACAAGAATTGCCAGCACTGCGTTGGAAACTCAGCAACCTTGAGATGTTTCGAAAGAAGCGTCCTGAAGATTTTGAGGCTCAGGCCAGGGCGCTTGAATCGGGCTTGGGGCAGGCCTGAGTGGTTCCTAAGGCTGCCACTGAAAGTCCTTCATCTTTACCTTTCCTTTATACACCTCCACCCCCTCCAGTCTCAGCTTCTCGGTTTGAAGCCGGCAGGTTTCTGTGCCTTGTGGAAAAGCGATCTGGCCGTTGCTGCGGATAACCCGGTGCCAGGGGATGCTGTGGCCGGCGGGCAGTTTGCCCAGCGCCCGGCCAACGAAGCGCGCCTGGCGGCCAAGGCCGGCCATGGCGGCGACCTGGCCGTAGCTGGCCACCTTTCCTTGCGGAATGGCGGCCACGACTTGCCAGATTTTCTGCTCTTTAGTCGGTTCCTTTTCGGACTCGTTCATTCAGAGCTCCGGGTTTGGCCGGGTTACAGGCGCAGGGCGCCGTCCACCTCGATCATGCGGCCGGAGACGTAGTCGTTCTCCAGGATGAATGCCACCGCGGAGGCGATTTCCTCCGGCTTGCCCATGCGCTTGAGCGGGATGCCGGCGGTCATTTTCTCCAGGGCTTCCGGCTTCATGGAAGCGGTCATCTCGGTTTCGATGAAGCCCGGGGCGATGCCCATGCACCGGATGCCGTAGCGGGCGAGCTCCTTGGCCCAGACCGGAACCAGGGCAGACACGCCGGCCTTGGCGGCAGAATAGTTGCTCTGGCCCATGTTGCCGGCGCGGGAGATGGAGGCGATGTTGATGATGGCGCCCTGGTCACCGTTTTCGATCATGCGGGTGGCGGCTTCACGGCCACACAGGAACACGCCAGTGAGGTTGACGTCGATGACGGATTGCCACTGTGCCAGTTCCATGCGCTTTTCCAGCTTGCCGTCTTTGAACTTCACCAGCAGGCCGTCGCGCAGAATGCCGGCGTTGTTTACCAGGCCATTCAGGTGGCCGAAGTCGTTGATGATGGCCTGGAAGGTAGCCTCTACATCCTCTTCTTTAGCCACGTTGCAGACGTAAGTTTTGGCATCGCCACCGGCTTTTTTGCAGGCTTCGGCAGCCTCTGCCAGTTTGTCTTCCATCAGGTCGATGAGGGCGATCCTGGCGCCCTTGGCTGCCAGGTATTCCGCCATGGCGCGGCCGAGGCCCTGGCCACCGCCGGTGATTGCAATTACCGAGTCTTGAAGTTTCATGGTTTGCCCTAATTAAAGTCAGAAGTGGTTCTACGTTCTGTGTGTCTGCGTCGTTTTTATGGGAGGCATTTTGCCCGTTTTCTTTTTTCTTTTCATCGTTATGCCTATCGCCGAGCTGGCGGTGCTGATTCAGGTCGGCAGCTTGATTGGCGTGCTGAACACCGTCGGGCTGGTTTTTCTTACTGCGGTAATCGGTGCCTGGTTGTTGCGCCAGCAAGGGCTGGCCACGTTATTGCGGGCGAATGAACGGCTCAACAGTGGCGAACTGCCGGCGAAGGAAGTGGCCGAAGGGCTGATTCTTGCGGTGGGTGGTGCCATGTTGCTGACTCCGGGCTTCATTACCGACACCTTTGGTTTTCTGTGTTTGTTGCCGGGTACGCGGCACTGGCTGGCGGCGCAGGCGCTGAAGCGGATGACCGTGGCCGGGCAGGTTCACAGCCGGAGTTTTTTCTATCAATCCCGGGACGCCAATGGCGACATTATCGAGGGCGAGTACCAGGATCAGACCCGGACAGACCGCGATCGCCTCGAAAAAAAGTGAAAAATTTTTCGTTCATGGGTGTTGAAAACGTTTCCGGCAACCCCATTAACTCACCACAGATTCGTCTCAGGCTGAAAACTACTGTCTATCAGTGGCTTGGATGCCGGGGCAATTTGTCCGGTCCGGGGTTCCGGCCAGACATTTTTTAACATGCAATTGTCATTGCCACATTAATCTGACTACTGGAGAAACAGAGCAATGAAAATTCGTCCGCTCCACGATCGTGTTGTCGTACGCCGTAAGGAAGAAGAAGAGAAAACTGCGGGTGGCATCGTGCTGCCGGGTAACGCCAAAGAGAAGCCTTCCCAGGGCGAGGTTGTTGCAGTAGGCAACGGCCGTGTTCTGGATAACGGCGAAACCCGTGCACTGGCGGTCAAGGTGGGTGACACCGTGGTCTTCGGCCAGTATGCCGGTAACACCGTTAAGGTTGATGGTGAAGAGCTGCTCATTATGAGCGAAAGCGAAATCTACGGCGTGCTTGAGTGATCGCAACCGCGATAAGCACGAACGCTCATTAACCCGATCTGATTCAACTTCGGTTTAACGAACAGGAATAGAAGACATGGCAGCAAAAGACGTTAAGTTCGGTGATAGCGCCCGCAAACGCATGGTTGCAGGTGTAAATGTTCTGGCAGACGCCGTAAAGGTAACGCTGGGCCCGAAAGGCCGTAACGTGGTTCTGGAGAAGTCGTTCGGTTCTCCGACTGTAACCAAAGACGGTGTTTCCGTAGCCAAGGAAATCGAACTGAAAGACAAGTTCGAAAACATGGGCGCCCAGATGGTCAAGGAAGTTGCTTCCCAGGCCAACGAAACCGCCGGTGACGGCACTACCACCGCAACCGTTCTGGCCCAGGCCATTGTGAGTGAGGGTATCAAGGCGGTAACCGCCGGCATGAACCCGATGGACCTGAAGCGCGGCATCGACAAAGCCACCGCTGAAGCCGTAAAGGCCATCCGTGAAATGGCAACTCCTTGCGACGACAGCCGCAACATCGCCCAGGTTGGTACTATCTCTGCCAACGGCGACGAGACAATCGGCCGCATCATTGCCGACGCCATGGAGCGTGTAGGTAAAGAAGGCGTTATTACTGTTGAAGAAGGCCGTGGCCTGGAAGACGAGCTGGACGTAGTCGAAGGTATGCAGTTCGACCGTGGTTACCTGAGCCCGTACTTCATCAACAACCAGGACAACATGTCTGCTGAACTGGATGACCCGTACATCCTGCTGGTAGACAAGAAGATCTCCAACATCCGCGAACTGCTGCCGGTGCTGGAAGCTGTCGCCAAGGCAGGCAAGCCGCTGCAGATCATCGCCGAAGACATCGAAGGCGAAGCGCTGGCAACCCTGGTTGTGAACAACATGCGTGGCATCGTTAAAGTCAACGCCGTCAAGGCGCCGGGCTTTGGTGACCGTCGTAAGGAAATGCTGCAGGACATCGCCATCCTGACCGGTGGTACTGTGATTTCCGAAGAAGTAGGCCTGACTCTGGAGAACACCACTCTGGATGACCTGGGTACTGCCAAGCGTGTCAACGTAACCAAGGAAAACACCACCATTATCGGCGGTGCTGGTGCCCAGGGTGACATCGAAGCCCGCGTTGAGCAGATCCGCAAGCAGATCGAAGACAGCACTTCTGACTACGACAAAGAGAAGCTGCAAGAGCGCGTAGCCAAGCTGGCTGGCGGTGTTGCCGTCATCAAGATCGGTGCCGGTTCTGAAGTGGAAATGAAGGAGAAGAAGGCTCGCGTTGAAGACGCGCTGCACTCTACCCGCGCTGCCGTTGAAGAAGGCATCGTAGCCGGTGGTGGTGTAACCCTGATCCGCGCTATCGCTGCGCTGGACAAGGTTGATGCCATCAACGAAGAGCAGAAGGCCGGTGTTAACATCCTGCGTCGTGCCATGGAAGCTCCGCTGCGTCAGATCGTATTCAACGCCGGTGGTGAATCTTCCGTTGTAGTGGCCAAGGTAAAAGAAGGCCAGGGCGCATACGGTTATAACGCTGCCACTGAAGAATACGGCGACATGCTGGAGATGGGTATCCTGGATCCTGCCAAGGTAACCCGCTCTGCACTGCAGGCTGCGGCTTCTGTCGCGTCTCTGATCATCACCACCGAGGCGATGGTTGCAGACGAGCCGGAAGACGAGAAAGCCGGCGGCGGCATGCCGGACATGGGTGGTATGGGCGGAATGGGAGGCATGGGCGGCATGATGTAATGCCGGCCAGATCCCGACCAGGTCTCAGTTTTTGAGGCTTGGCCCGATCTACCCCTGAGAAACCCCTCGCTGGTTCACACTGGCGCGGGGTTTTTCGTTTTTTTGTCATGAACTTGCAGGGTGGCTTTGATAGACTCGGCTACCGGTTTTTAAATGTGCAGGATGCAATGAGCGAATCCCCGAAAAAATCCTTCCTTGGCCCCGGCAAGTTTATTCTTCTGCTGCTGCTCGGCCTTGTGGTTTATGGGGTAACGCTGGTGTTCTGGGTGCCTGCCGGATGGCTTTGGCACAAGGCTTCCGGGCATATCCAGTTACCACCCCAGGTTCAGGTGCAGCAGGTTTCCGGGCAACTCTGGAATGGCACCGCCGGGTTGAACCTCGGAGGCTTCCCGGCAAGGGTGCACTGGCAGTTAAGTTGGCCTTCGGTCACGGAACTGGCATTGCCTGTCGAATTTTCAGTGTCTTCGTCACAATCCCGCATTGAAGGTCTTGCCAGCTTGGGCTGGCCCGCTAATTTTGAAGTAAGCGGCAAGGGTGCCGTTACCGTGGCCGAATTCAGGGAACTGATTCGCCAGAGCGGTGGTGCGATGATAGAAGGGCAGGTATCGGTTGACCGTTTTCAGGTGGCCTGGGCCGATAACCGTTTGCAGCAGGCGGAAGGTTCAGGGCGCTGGCCCGGAGGGCTGGTCACCTGGCCCATGGGTAACGACACCGGCCAGGCACGGTTCCCGCCCATGCAGGCCAACCTGGATACCGTGGCAGACGGAGTCGCCCTGACCATCGCCGAGCAGGGTGCCAGCGGCCCGGCAGCCGATGCCAGCATAGGCCGCGATGGCATGATGGGGATTCGCGTGTACAAACGCATGGTGGACCTGGCAGGACAACCCTGGTCGGATTCCGCAAGCCCGGATGATGTAGTCTTCCGGGTCAGGCAGCCGCTGCTGCCCGGAGGGTTCTGAGGTGGCAGGTTTGTCGGTACAGGTTCAGGAGCGCATGGCGCGGCTGGTCGCCAATCTGTTGCTGGTGGTGTTGGTCGTGGTTCTTGGTGTTGAGCTGGCGAAGATCACCTGGTTGTTCGCCTGGAACGACCGGCCGGTTCCGGAGATATACGGCCAGGCCGGTGGTCCGGCGTCAGGGTCGGCGGGTGGTGAGCTGGCTTCGGTGGCCGGGTACGAGTTTTTCGGGCGGCCGGAAGGGCAGGCTGGCGTGGCGGATGTTGTACGCCGCTCGGCACCCGAAACCGGCCTTCGATTGAAACTTGAAGGTGTGCTGATTGGTCCGGTGCCGGAAGAGTCCGGAGCCATTGTCGCCGGTAGTAACGGCGAAACCGAGTATTATCGGGTCGGGGATACGCTGCCAGGCAACGCGGAGTTAGCGGAAGTAGAGCCTCAAAGGATTTTGTTGCGCCGGGGGGGCCGATATGAATCCCTGGCGTTCGAGGAAGACATCGGAGTGGAGGCAATGGTTGCGGAAGAGCCGCAACAGGCGGCACAATCGCCAGACTCCTATCTTGCCGATGCTCGGGCCAGGCTGGATTCCGAAGGCACAGCAGCGCTGGCAGCCTACGGTTTGAGCCCGGCAGACGAGTCCGGGCAGTCGGGTTATGTGTATGATGGTTCCAACCCGATGCTGAATGCGGTCAATCTGCGCCCGGGAGATGTCATTACAGCCATTAACGGCCAGCGCCTGGGTGATGTAGAACAGGACAAGGCGTTGCTGGATGACTGGCGGAACCAGAGCCAGCTGGATATAGAAATAGAGCGTGACGGATCCATACTCACCGTCAGTTATGCCATACCCGAACAGTGGCGCTGAACGGGTAATTTACAACAGGATGATATCGCCAGATGTATAACCACAAAACCAATCTTCTCCGGACCCTTCTGTTTGTAATCCTGCTGCCGGTGATGTCGGTGGTTCAGGCCCAGGAGGAAACCTGGCGGCTTAACCTCAAGGATGCCGATATCCGGGCCTTTGTCACCCAGGTGGCCGATATAACCGGCTACAGTTTTGTGGTGGACCCCCGGGTAAAGGGCAAGGTAACGGTGTTGTCCAGCGCCCCCATGAACAAAGACGAAATTTACGACCTGTTCCTGGCCGTGCTGAACGTTCACGGTTTCACCGCCATACCCGGTGAGGAAGTGGTGAAGATTGTTCAGCAGGTAGATGCCAAGCAGTCTGCCGAGATTCTGGATCGCTTCCCTGTTACCCCTTCGGAACAGCTGATCACCCGGGTAATCCAGATCGACAACGCCAACGCCCTGGAGCTGGTGCCCATCCTGCGCCCGCTGGTGGCAAAGTATGGCCACCTGGCCGGTGTGGCGGCAGCCAATGCCCTGATTGTCAGCGACCATTCCTCCAACATTCAGCGCATTGAGCAGATTGTGCGTGAACTGGACAGCCCGTCGAAATACGAAGTCGAAGTTATCCAGCTTAAAGAGGCCTGGGTCGGTGACATGGTTAAGCTGCTGCAGGAACTGGCCCCGGATGAGCTGGGCCGCTCCGGTGGCGAAAACGTGGCGCGCAAGTATAACGTGACGGCTGATGAGCGCAGTAACCGGCTGATTCTGCGGGGCGACCAGACCTTCCGCGACAAGATGCGCGGCCTGATCCGCCAGCTGGACCAGCCCTCGGCCACGGGCGGAACCACCAGTGTGATTCGCCTGCGCCATGCCGATGCGAAGGTACTGACCGAGATTCTCAAGGGTGTAATGGGTGAAGTTGCCCGGGAAGCGCCCGGCGCCAGCGGAACCGCCGGTGGTGGTTCTGGTAGTCGCCAGTCTTCTTCGTTTTCCGTGTTTGCTGACGAAGGCCTGAACGCCCTGGTGGTGCGCGGTGAGCCTTCTCTCATGCAGGAAGCCGAGCAGATCGTGGCCGCCCTGGATGTGCGCCGTGCCCAGGTGATGATTGAGGCCGCCATCGTTGAAATCAGTGACGAGCTGGGCGACCAGTTGGGCGTTCAGCTTGCGGCCGGTGATGAATCTGTTGGCTCGGTACCGGCAATCGGCACCAACCTGACCAGCGGTGATGGTATGGTGGGCCTGAACTCGGTCATCGGTGCGCTGGTGGGCGATATGATTCCCCAGCTTGGCGGCGGTATTACCATCGGTGCCGGCGAGCGGGACGAAAACGGTATTACCTGGGGCGTGTTGATTCAGGCGCTGTCGTCTTCCTCCGCTGCCAACCTGTTGTCGACCCCGAGCATCATTACCCTGGATAACCAGGAATCTGAAATCATCGTGGGCCAGAACGTTCCGTTCCGGACCGGTGAGTCTACGGTAACCGGGGACGGCACCACCAACCCGTTCACTACCATCGAGCGCCGGGATGTGGGCCTGTCCCTGAAGGTGACGCCAACCATCAGTGCCGATGGCCTGGTACGGCTGGTGGTTGAGCAGACCACCGAGGATATCTCTACCACCAACGTGGCCGGTGCTTCTGACCTGATCACCAACAAGCGGGAAATCAAAACCACGGTGCTGGCCGATGACGGCGAAACCGTGGTGCTGGGTGGTCTGATAAAAGACGACTACCAGGTGAGCAAAAGCAAGGTGCCGCTGCTGGGTGATATCCCGCTGCTGGGCCGGTTGTTCTCCTCAGAATCCGAAACCCGGGTGAAGCGGAACCTGCTGGTGTTCCTGCGCCCGACCATCATGCTGGGCAAAGACGAGAGCGTTGCGGCAACCACCGAGAAGTTCAATCGCCTGTGGGATGTGGACCTGAGTGTGCGTGAGAAGCTTGGCTTGCCAGCCCCGGACCAGCAGCCGTCTGTCGACATGCTGTTTGAAGGCCGTCGTCAGTAACAGACGCCGAATCGAAAAAGGCCAGGCTCCCTTTCAGGAGTCTGGCCTTTTTGTTTCTGCCGGGCGAAATCAAAGTGGTGGCATCGGGCAATCCAGCTGGTCTGCCACCAGTCTCATCAGTTCGTATTCTTTTACGTCTACCTTGCCGTCGTGGCTGATGCAGTAGCCACAGGCGTCGATGATGCCCGGTTTCAGGAGTGGCGACAGGCGGCTCAGCATATGCAGGGCTTCGCTCAGCTGGCGCATAGACACTTTCTGTTCTGCATCCTGCTCTGAGCCGCTGCCAAAACCGGCCATGGCCTGCCGGTACAACTGTCCGGCTTGCTCGCTTGAGTCGCTGCCCGCCCGGGCAAACAGACTCAGCACGCGGCTGATGGCCGGTAATACCTGCCGGTAGTTGCGGTATTTCACCGGAATGATCTCTTCGGCACCGGCACCCAGGTGGCGGTTCAGGAAGGTGGTGAGTGCCAGCTCGAACAGGTTCACCCGCTTGTCTGCTGCCACTAGCTTCTGAACATTGCTGATCAGCTGTTGTCGTTCGTCCGGGTCCAGCTTTCTCAGGGCGGGCATGGCCAGTTCCAGTACCGGGAAACGGGCGGAATCGCCCAGCCTTGTCAGGGTGGGCAGTAATTTGTCGAGCAGGGTCGCCTTGGGGCCCAGCAGCGAATGTTCGGGAATCAAGGCAAGCCACTCCTGCTGTTGCTGGCCCGGCAGTTCACGGATCAACAGGCCATAGCAGAGTTGAATGGCGCCGGCCCGGGTATAGAGCAGGCTGCGGAAGGTGGATGGCAGTTGCTGCAGAAGGTGGGCCGCGAAAGCCTCGCTTTGGGGGGTAACGGTGCCCACTCTTTTCGACAGGGTGGCTGCGTTTTCTCCGGTGCCGGCGGCCAGCGAGGAGCGCACAGGGGAGAAGCGGTTGCCACCATGGCTACCGCGGGCGGGTTCGACGACCTGATTGACCAGGTCGCGAACGTGTGTGCTGGCGCTCTCTGCCGGCCTCTTGCGCAGGGCGCTGTCCGGTTCGGTATCCCTCAGCCGGCTGCGCAGGCGCGCCAGTAGCCCGGGCTGGATGGCGTTGATGCGTTCGTCGACGGGGGGATGCGAAGCCAGCAGGCTGGTGAATTTCATCCGGGCGGATTCGCCAAAACACATATGGTTCATATCGCTGGCGTGGCTGGTGGTGTCCAGGTAGCCGCCTTTCATCCCGATTTTAAACAGTGCACCACCAATGCCTTCCGGATTACGGGTGAACTGCACCGATGACGCATCGGCCAGCATTTCCCGCTGGCGGGAGACTGCCGCCTGAATCAGCCGGCCGAAGAATACCCCCACATAACCGATGATCATCAGGGCCAGGCCCATCAGGCCGATCAATGCCTGGGCACGGCCATCCCGGTTGCCACGGCTGCGGGCGCCACTGTAAAAACCGGCCCGCAGCAGGAAGTGGCCGATCTGGCCAATCATCAGGATACCCGCAAGCAGGGAAATAAGGCGCACGTTCAGGCGCATGTCGCCGTTGAAGATGTGGCTGAATTCGTGGCCCACCACGCCCTGAAGCTCGTCGCGGCTCAGGTGGGTGAGGGCGCCATGGGTTACCACCATCACCGCCTCACCAGGCGTATAGCCCGCCACAAAGGCATTAATGCCGGTTTCCTGGTCCATTACATAGAGTTCCGGTACCGACACGCCGCTGGCGATAGCCATTTCTTCGACAATGTTGCGCAGCTTCCGCTCTTCCGGGTCCCGGGTGTCGGGTTCAATGAGCCGCGCACCGACCATCTTCGCCACCCGGCTGCCACCACCGGCCAGGTCCACCCAGCGGATCAGCGAGCCGATCCCGACCAGCAATACCACGGCAACTGCGGTGACCAGGCCATGGCTCGACAGCAGCCAGGTGTGGAAGGGCAGGTAGGAGGTGTCGCTGCGGGTGATGGCGTAGCCCACCAGGCATACCGCGAGGGTAATGAGGATAACAGCGGTCAGGAACAGGACAACGAGCAGGCCGGTGTTGCGCCGGGCGTGGGCCTGGCGCTGAAAGAAACCGGGGTTTGCCATGGCTCAGGCCTCAGAAGCTGACTTTCGGTGCCTGGCGGGCTTCCGGGGTCTCCAGTTGCAGTTGGGCAGTTTCCTTGAAGGCGAACATGCCGGCAACAATGTTGTTGGGGAATTTCTCCCGGAAGATGTTGTAGCTCATGACACCGTCGTTATAAGCCTGGCGCGCGAAGGCAACCCGGTTTTCGGTGCTGGACAGTTCTTCCATCAACTGCTGAACGGTTTCATTGGCTTTCAGATCCGGATAGTTCTCGGCGACCGCGTAGAAGTTGGCCAGAGCCTTGGTGAGAAGGTTTTCGGCACCACCCAGGCGCTGCATTTTGGTGTTATCGCTTGGATCCCTGGCGGCATCTTTCTGGGCGCTGACGGCGTTGTTTCGGGCTTCCATCACCTGGGTGAGGGTGGATTTTTCATGATCCATATACGCCTTGGCGGATTCCACCAGGTTGGGAATCAGGTCGTGCCGGCGCTGCAGTTGCACATCAATCTGGGCGAACCCGTTCTTGAACTGGTTGCGCAGTGATACCAGCTGGTTGTAGATAAAAACCAGGTAGAAAACGACAACGGCAATAACAACAAGGCCGATGACAGTGGTTCCCATGACGACTCCTTGGAGGGTTAACAGGTTGTTCAGGTGTTATTTTCCACGATATTCCGGTGGAATGTCTTTAAGAAGCTCTCAAAATCCCTGGGTGGTACCGGTTTACTGAAGAAATAGCCCTGGCCGATATCGCAGCCTCTGCGGGTAAGGTAAGCCTCCTGTTCCGCAGTCTCCACGCCCTCGGCAATGACCTTGAGTTTCAGGCTGCGGCCCAGGTCGATGATGATGTTGGCAATGCGGGTGTCTTCCTCGTTAACCAGGAGATCCCGGATAAACTGTTTGTCGATTTTGAGGCTGTGTACCGGCATCTTCTTCAGGTAGGTCAGGGAGGAGTAGCCGGTACCAAAATCATCCACCGAGATAACAATGCCTGCCTGCTGTAGCTGGTTCAGCTTTCGGATGGCGTCGGCCATGTTGGTCATGAAGCTGGTTTCTGTCACTTCCAGTTCCAGCAGGGCGGCGGGCAGGTGATGGCGATCCAGTGCACCGAGGATATCCTCCACAATAGACTCCTGCCGTAGCTGAACCGCCGAAAGGTTAACGGCCACCCGCAGTGACTTGCCCTCGCTGGCCCAGCGGGCGGCCTGCCAGCAGGCCTGGTCCAGAACCCACTGGCCGATTTCCACGATGGACCCGTTGGCTTCCGCTACCGGGATGAAATAGTCCGGCGGAACCAGGCCTTTCTCCGGGTGCTCCCAGCGCAGTAGGGCTTCGGCACCGATCACTTGCTTGTTGCTGAGGTTGATCTGGGGCTGGTACACCAGATGGAATTCGTGGTTTACCAGGGCGGAGGCCAGGTCTTTTTCCAGCTGTTTGCGCTCGCGGATCTGTTTGTCGATGCTGGCCACGTAGAACTGGAAGTGGTTGTGGCTGCTGCGCTTGGCCAGTGCCATGGTCTGCTCGGCACTTTGCAGCAAGGGGTCTGCTTTCTTGGCATCTGATGGATAAAGGGCGATGCCGATGGTGGCCGTCAGTGAAATTCGGTGGTTGCCGGCATTCACCGGTGTTGCGAAGCTGGCGAGGATCTTTTCTGCGGTTTCTGCCGCCTGGAAGCCGTCTTTCAGGTTTTTCTCCACGATGACGAACTGGTCACTGCCAAGGCGCGCCACCATGAACCGCTCGGCGGGCAGGTTGGCGGTCAGGCGGCTGGCCATGGTTTGCAGGATGATGTCGCCGGTGCGGAAGCCGCATTGGTCGTTTACAGATTTGAAGTCATCAATGCCGCAGACCATCAGTGCCAGTGTCCGGTTGTTCTTCTGGGCCGTGATTATTTCGTCCCGAAGGGATTCCAGGAAGGTATCCCGGCTTGGCAAGCCAGTGAGTTGGTCGTAGCGGGACAGCTTATTGACCCGGTCTTCCGCCTCTCGGTGGCGTTTCTGGCTGTCTCCGATGCCCACCAGCAGGTTGTTGGTGGCATTGACCCAGAGCCCCAGCTCATCGTTTCTGTGGCCCCTGGGCAAGGCAATCAGCCGGTCGTCGGGCTTTTCCGGGTCGACTTTCTTTACCGAATGCACAATGCGCAGCAGAGGGCGGGTCAGCAGCAGGTGGAATACCACGAACATGATCAGGCCCAGTATCAGCGCCAGGGCAATGCCGGAGGCAAAGGTAACGGCGGCCCGGGTGAGCCAGTTGGCTGCCAGCGGTGCGGTATCAAAGTGGATTTCCAGGTAACCGTAGACAGTGTCGGGGCTGGCGCTGCGGCTGAGGCTTTCGCGGTACTCCTGCACAGCACCGAAAATCGGGTCGGTGATCGGCCGGAAAGCGTTATCCCTCAGGGGGCGAACCCGGCCACCCAGTTCTTCGCCCGTAGGGTGGGTAATCCTGGCCAGGTGGATAGGTTTGAGTGCAAAGAGGCCGTCGATTACCTGCCGGGCCAGAATGTCGTCAATGCTGAACACCGATTGGGTGGCGGCATCGCGGACCATGCTGATGGTTTGCGCTGCCTGGGCTTCCAGTTCCTTGGAGACTCTGCGGGCATCAAGGACCACCTGTACGGAACTCACCAGCACGCCGCAGATGACGGCTGTAGCCAGCATCCAGCGTAGAATCCGGTATCCGAGGTGTTGCTCTACATCCAAGGCTCTGGGCATCCTGCAGTTTCTTGTGTTAACGGCACGGGTGTTTTTGAGGGTTTGTCACGGTTTGTCCGATCAGGACAACAGTATGGTCCAGATTTGCTGTAACTGCATGGAGTATGGACGATTTTTTCGGAGTTTTGTGATTTGCCTTGTATCTGATTGTAGCGGATTGATGGTGTTCAGAAACACAAACGCCCGCGCGGGTAACCCCGGGCGGGCGTTTGGGGCGTCAGCAGTTTACCCGCTGATGCGCTTGGTGCCTGATCAGGCCAGGTTTTCGTTCACGAAATCCCAGTTCACCAGGTTCCAGAAGCCCTCCAGGTAGTTCGGGCGGCTGTTCCGGTAGTCGATATAGTAGGCGTGTTCCCATACGTCGACGGTCAGTACCGGCTTGTCGGCGCCAGTCAGCGGAGTTTCCGCGTTGCTGGTGTTTACGATGGCAACGCTGCCGTCAGCCTTCTTCACCAGCCAGGTCCAGCCGGAACCGAAGTTGTTGGCGGCCTTGTCGTTGAATTCCTTTTTGAAATCTTCGAAAGAGCCGAAAGCCTTCTCGATGGCTTCCTTGGCTGCGCCAGTGGGCTCGCCACCGCCGTTCGGGCTCAGGCAGTTCCAGAAGAACGTGTGGTTCCATACCTGGGCGGCGTTGTTGAACAGCGGGCCGCTGGCGCTCTTGATGATGTCTTCCAGGGACTTGCTGGCATTATCGGTGCCGTCAACCAGACCGTTCAGCTTGGTTACGTAAGTCTGGTGGTGCTTGCCGTAATGGTATTCCAGGGTTTCCTGGGACATGTGCGGCTCGAGTGCATTCTTTTCGTAAGGCAGTGCGGGAAGTTCAAATGCCATGAGGTCGTTCTCCCTGTCTCTCTGTGTTTGTGGATGTACGTTCAAGCAATATAAGGGCGGTTTGAGTTAAATCAACCCTTTGCCGTTAATGAACTTTTAAACTCCGGGCAGCCCGGCAGGAACTGGGCGCAGGTGCGCACCCGCCATACCAGTTCTTCGTAGCTGTCTGCCAGGATGTTCACATGGCCCAGCTTGCGCCCCGCCCGTTCGCCTTTGTTGTAAAGGTGCACATGAGCGTAGGGCAGTTCCAGTATCCGTTCAATGTCGCCATGCTCGCCGATGATGTTGATCATGCAGCTCAGGCCACGGGGTTCCACGCTGCCGAGCGGGTGGCCGCTGACGGCACGGATGTGGTTCTCGAACTGGCTGGTCATGGCGCCTTCGATGCTCCAGTGGCCGGAATTGTGCACTCTGGGTGCCATTTCGTTGGCAACCAGTCCTTCCGGTGTTTCGAACAGTTCGAGGGTTAATACGCCCACATAGTTCAATTCATTCAGCAGGGCCTTGATGTAGCGCTCGGCGTCTTTCTGGACGTGGTCCTGAAGGCCGGGTGCCGGTGCGATGGAGTAGCGCAGGATGCCTTCGTGGTGGGTGTTCTCGGCAATGGGATAGAAGGCAACGTCACCGTCTTCGGCCCGTACCGCAATGATGGAGACTTCGCGGCTGAAATTGACGAATTTCTCCACGATAACCTGTGGGTGGCCGATCATATCCCAGGCGTCGTCGGCCTGGTCCGGGCTTTTCAGTACAGCCTGGCCTTTGCCGTCGTAGCCTTCGGTGATGGATTTCGCGACAACCGGGCAACCGAGTTCCTCAGCAGCAGCCTTGAGGGAATCTGCGCTGTCGGCCACTTTCCATTTTGGGGTCGGAATGCCCAGCTGGCCGAACAGGGTTTTCTCGGCGACGCGGTTCTGGCAAACCTGCAGGGCCCGGGGGCAGGGGTGTACCGGTTTGTGTTTGGCGAGTTCTTCGGCAACTTCTACGGGAAGGTGCTCGAATTCGTAGGTTACGCGGTCGACTCTGGACAGGAAGTCGTCCAGGTACTTGCCGTCGCGGTCTACGATGGTCTCGCCCAGGCCTGCGCTTGGGCTGCCGGACATGTCATAGAAAACGAAGTCTTTGGCCAGCGGGTATCCGGCCAGGGCGAGCATGCGCCCGAGTTGGCCAGCGCCTAGTACACCGATTCTCATTCTGCGTCTCCTGCTGGGTCAGCGATTGGAGTATGCCGCAGTCCGGGTGAAGCCTTCCAAAACACGCTCCTTCGGCACGTCCATGTGGCGCTTGGGCTCCGCCATCCATGGCTCCGCACAGTTTTGGAAGGCTTCACCCAGCCTGCTTGTCTGGTCTTCGAGCTGGATTCACTGATCTTTTGGATCAGGATTATCCAGGATCGTTTGTGTTTGGGTTGCCCTGAATTCGTCTACGGCCTTTCGCACGCTGTCATCGTGCGTGCCGATAATCTGGGCAGCCAGCAGGCCGGCGTTGGTGGCACCCGCTTTGCCGATGGCCAGGGTGCCGACGGCGATGCCGCCGGGCATTTGTACGATGGACAGTAGTGAGTCCAGGCCGTTCAGGGCCTTTGATTGTACGGGTACACCCAGTACCGGCAAAGAGGTTTGCGAGGCAACCATGCCGGGCAGGTGTGCGGCTCCGCCGGCGCCTGCGATGATTACCTTTAAGCCGCGGTCTGAGGCGGTTTTGGCGTAGTCGAAGAGCAGGTCTGGGGTGCGGTGGGCGGAGACTACCCGGGTTTCGTAGGCTACGCCGAGTTTTTCGAGCATTTCGGCGGCGTGTTCCATGGTGGGCCAGTCGGATTTCGAGCCCATGATGAGTCCTACAAGCGGCTGCATGTGCAACTGTCCTGTGATAATTGGAAAGCCGGCCATTGTATGTTTTGGCTACTTACCATGCAACTTCTGCGTTGTTGTAGGATCCGTCCGGGCCGTCTTTTCCGGAAACCGCTACAAGCCCGTCCATGGGCGCTTCTCTCAGGCCATCCATGGCCTTCGAAATTTCCGGAAAAGACGGCCCGGACGAATCCCGGAATTCGGTGCAGTTATCCGCCACTGATAAACCTTTATAAGCTGTCATTTTAAGAGTCACGTAACAGCGGGTATTATCGAGGCCATTATTGTTAATACCCATTTTTCAGGAGCTGTAATGGAACCTATCCGCCCGGATGATGACGAGCTGATTGCTGACGAGCCTTTTGGTGCCGCAGAGCCCAGGGAAACTGCGCCCGGAAAGCAGAAGCCGGTGAAGGCGGATAAGCCGAAGCAGAAGGCTGAGAAGCCGCCAAAACCACCCAGGCCGCCGAAGCAGGATAAGGCCGGGGGTTCGGGGGGTGGTTCCGGGTTGGCCTGGTTGTTGCTGGTGGTTGCTGCGGGTGCTGGGGCGGGCTGGTATTTTCAGGAGCAGCGGATTCAGGCTCTGGAGGGGCAGCTGGAGGAGGCTGATTACTGGGCGCGGCAGAGTAAGCTGGCGCTGGCGCGGTTTGAGGGTGAGCTTTCGGAGGCTGGCGAATCTTTGCAGGAGCGGGGCGCTTCCCTTGAAGAGCAGTTGGCGGCCAATAAGAAGCAGATTGATGCGGCCGACAGCGAGATCCGCAAACTCTGGGCGATTGCCAATGAACGCAACAAGAAGCGACTGGACGAGCACCAGGAACGGCTGGCGTCGATAGATGGCAAGCTCGCTGAGGCCGAGAAGGCAATTGCCGGGGTGGGCGAACAGGTTGAGCAGGTCCGGGCTGGGTTGGCTTCGGATGTGGACGCGGTGGAAACCCGGGTGGCCGAGCTGGCCCAGGCGGGTGAAGCGCTGCAAGGGGAGCTTGCGGAAGTAACTGCGCAGGTGGCCGGGGTTGATGAGCTGGTTGATGGCCGTATTCGCCGGTTCCAGCAGGAGCAGAAGCTGACACTGGATGGCATCGAAAGCCGGATTGCGTCTTTGGAGAAGGCCGCAGACAGCAGTGCCGGCGATGCGGAGGTGAGGGCGTTGCGTAATGAGCTGGCCCAGCTGAAGAAAACCGTAGCGGCGATTGATGCTTCCCGTTCGCAGCTGACTTCCCGCCTGGTTCGTTTGTCTGAGGAGGTTAATCAGCTGCGCGCCCAGTAAGCTCAGGCAGGAGCTTTTCCGGCGTCGTGTAACGGTTTGTAGCCATCCCTTGCGGTAGCTCTCATTTCTTGGAGTTGGCAGTTGTTATGATCAGCCAACTCGATAAGGGATGAAGAGCACATAACAATGAAAATCCGAGTACCTTTCCTGAGGCCGGCTGCGGTGCCTGCGAAGCCAGTGGCTGCACTGCTTTGTGTGGCGATGTTGTCCGGCTGTACGGTTTACCAGTCGATTGGTAAAAGCGTGGGGGCATTTCTGCACCCGGTTTCCGGCCACGACTTTGTGCATATCGACAACGACCAGTGGGACCAGAACAACGCCCTGTTGTATTTCTACCGGACCCACTCCCAATGGGCGGCCGATGAGATCGAGTCGCCCAGTGTCTATATTGATGACCATCATTACTTCAATATCCGCAACAACAGCTACACCTGGCTTGAGGTAAAACCGGGTGAGCGGCATATTGCCATGCGCCGGCCACTTTTGGGGTTGGAGGGTCTGAACTCCTTCAGCCTGAGCCTGATTGCCGATGCTACGCTGGAAGTTAAGCCGGGGCAGATTTACTACCTTCGCTATAACGAACTGACCGAGCCGGAACAGCCGAACCCGGGCCTGGACCCGGAGCATCCGCTGGCGTCCGGCGATTTGCAGCTGGTGACCCGTGACTACGCCATGCAGGCAGACCAGATTGTGTCTACGCTGTTTCTGAACAGCGATCTGTTGGCGCCGAACCATGCGGCTACTTCCATTGTTGAAGTGAATGAGGATGAAGATTACGAAAAGCGCAAAGCCGCACTGGAAGAAGAGAGAGAGATCGAAATCGAACGCCTGAAGGAGGAAGGCAGGTACGAGTCTGCCTCCTGGTACTGGCCCTTCGGTGGTGGCCCAACCGTGCCGCTTAAGGCGGATCGCAAAATGGAGGAGCTTGAGCGGGAATATGCCATGCTCGAGCGTGAGCGCGAACGCAGGCGTGAAGAGGAATCCGGCGGGGGATGGTGGATCTTTTAGCGCTCAAGCTTATGATTTTGATCAACAAATGGTCAATATGGCGGGTGTCGGAAAAAATTTAAGAAATTTTCGGGAAAACATTTGACACTGTGAGCGAAATGCTTAAAATGCGCGTCTCACTTGGTTGAGACAGCAACGCTGAATCAGCAAGCGCCAAGCGCAGCAAGTGACCGCTTTAAGCCTGAAGAACAGTAAGGCTACGAAGTGGGTGGTTAGCTCAGCTGGGAGAGCATCGCCCTTACAAGGCGAGGGTCGCAGGTTCGATCCCTGCACCACCCACCACTTTTAAAGCGGATTGCCGGTTTAACTTTCTCGATAAAGTTGGATCGTTGCGGAGCGGTAGTTCAGTTGGTTAGAATACCGGCCTGTCACGCCGGGGGTCGCGGGTTCGAGTCCCGTCCGCTCCGCCAACCTTTTTCCCGGGTGGTTAGCTCAGCTGGGAGAGCATCGCCCTTACAAGGCGAGGGTCGCAGGTTCGATCCCTGCACCACCCACCAGTTTTGAAAAAAAGCAGATCCAAGCGGATCTGCTTTTTTTTTGCTTTTTATTTGCCAATCAGTGACTGCCCGCATACCCGCACGATGTTGCCGTTTACACCGGCAGAGGCCGGGTTGCAGTACCAGGCGATGGCTTCGGCGACATCCACCGGATGGCCGCCCTGAGACAGGCTGTTCATGCGCCGGCCCGCTTCACGAATCGTAAACGGCATGGCAGCAGTCATCTGGGTTTCGATAAAGCCCGGGGCGATGGCGTTAATGGTAATGCCGTTTTTCAGGTGCTTCGCCATAGACTCCACATAGCCGATCACGCCGCTCTTGGCGCAGGAGTAGTTGGTCTGGCCGAAGTTGCCGGCAATGCCGCTGATGGAGGAAATGCACACAATCCGGCCGTTGTCGCGCATCAGGTTACGCTCAGCCAGTTCCTCGTCGATAAGCTCCTCGGCAGTCAGGTTTACCGCGATGGTCATATCCCAGAAGTGCTCCGGCATATTGCCGAGTGTTTTGTCGCGGGTGATACCTGCGTTATGGACGACAAAGTCCACGCCACCGGTTTCCTTTTCGATGAAATCGGCAATCAGCTTGGGGGCTTTTTCATCGGTAATATCGCAAGCCAGTGCCTTGCCTTTGATGGCGCCGGTAACCTTCTGCAGTTCTTCCATGGCCGGGGGAATGTCCAGGCCGATTACGGTGGCGCCGTCCCGGGCCAGGGTTTCGGCGATGGCTGCACCAATGCCGCGGGAAGCTCCCGTAACCAGGGCAACCTTGCCGGTAAGCGGGGCAACCGGATTGGTGGCCCTGGCTTCCTCAGCCTTGCCGATGCGAACGACCTGGCCGGACACATAGGCAGACCGGGCCGACAGAAAGAAGCGCACGGTAGAGTCCAGTTGGTTCTCGGCGTTTGGCGCAATCCATGCCAGGTTAGCCGTAGAGCCTTTCTTGCCGATTTCCTTGCCAACGGCCCGCACAAAACCTTCCAGTGCTTGTTGAGCGGCGGCGTTCGGGGCCTTGCGGCAGGTGTGGGGATCCTGGCCGATCACCAGCACCCGGCCATTGGCGGCCAGTTTGCGGATGGTCGGGTGGAAAAAGTCGTACAGCGCCCGAAGATCCTGTGGGGTTTTCAGGCCGGTGGCATCAAACACCAGGGCGGAAAACTTACCTTCACTGTTGGCGCCCACCTCAAAAGGCTTGGCCTTGTTGCTGGCCTGGGAAGATTCCGCCAGGGTGTCCGGGCCGGTGACGTGGAACAGGTTGGCCGGGCTGGCGCCAAGAACAGAGCCGAGGGTTGCGATGGCTTTGGCGCCGTTACCGGCACCAATCAGCACGTCACCTTCAATAAAGGGCTGGTCCACACGCTTCAGGCGTTTCAGCGGAGCCGGCGACGGCAGGCCAAGGGATTGGGCGGCCGTTTTGCCGACAGGGGTATTTACAATTTTCAGGTAGAGGTCAGACATGGTTTCTTCCTTGTTGATGCGGTTGAGTGCAATTTAGGCTAAAGGGTAAAGGTTCTGTCGGCTAATGGATTGACTCAACGCAGGGACCGCGTTGTCAGACTTGCCAATGAGCCCGGGGCGTCAATCGCTAGACTTTGCTGTAACCTCAGATTATCTGAATCCGTACTTATTGAAAGGGAAGACTGCAATGGCCCAGGCAAAGAAAACCACCCAAGGCGCTACTAGCACCGCGGGCAGCACCAAGGGAAACACCCAGACCGTTCGACGTGTTGCGGTGATCGGCGGCAACCGGATTCCGTTTGCCCGTTCCAATACCGTCTACAGCAAAATCAGCAACCAGGAGTTGCTCACCTCAGCACTGCGTGGCCTGGTCGACCGCTACAACCTGCAGGGCATGCGTATGGGCGAAGTGGTTGCCGGTGCAGTGATCAAGCATTCCCGGGACTTCAACCTGACCCGGGAATCCGTGCTCAGCTCCGGACTGGCCCCGGAAACCCCGGCCTACGATATCCAGCAGGCCTGTGGCACGGGCCTGGAGGCTGCCATTCTGGTGGCCAACAAGATTGCCCTGGGGCAGATTGAATGCGGCATTGCCGGCGGCACAGACACCACTTCCGATGCGCCTATCGGCGTAGGTGAAGGTCTGCGGGAGATTCTGCTGGATCTTAACCGCGCGAAAACGACCAAGGAGCGCCTGAAAATTCTGGGCCGGTTCCGCCCGGGCCACCTGGTGCCGGAAATTCCGGAGAACGGCGAACCCCGCACGGGTATGTCGATGGGTGATCACTGCCAGGTAACCGCAAAGGAATGGAACATCGCCCGGGAAGATCAGGACCGGCTGGCCTGGGAAAGCCATCAGAAGCTGGCTAAAGCCTATGAAGAAGGCTTTTTCGACGACCTTGTAACGCCTATGGCCGGGCTGGAGAAAGACAACATCCTGCGCCCGGACACTACGATGGAAAAACTGGCCACCCTGAAGCCCTGCTTTGATCGTGAGAACGGCACCATGACCGCCGCCAACAGCACCGCGCTGACGGATGGCTCATCCTGTGTGCTGCTGGCCAGCGAGGAGTGGGCCAGGGCCAACAATATGGAAGTAAAAGCCTGGCTGACTTTCTCGGAAGTGGCTGCCGTAGACTTTGTCGACAAGAAAGAAGGCCTTCTGATGGCACCGGCCTACGCCGTGCCCCGCATGCTCGAGAAAGCCGGTCTGACACTTCAGGACTTCGATTTCTACGAAATCCACGAAGCCTTTGCCGCACAGGTGCTGTCTACTCTGAAAGCCTGGGAAGATCCCGCCTTCTGCAAGGAACGGCTGGGCCTGGATAAACCACTGGGCAGCATCGACAAGGCGAAACTGAATGTGAAAGGCTCCAGCTTGGCCACCGGCCACCCGTTCGCGGCAACCGGCGGCCGTATTGTCGCGACGCTGGCTAAATTGCTGGAGGAAAAGGGCGGTGGCCGGGGGCTGATCTCCATCTGTGCGGCCGGTGGTCAGGGCGTAACAGCGATCCTGGAGCGCTAAGTTACGGGAAAACCGTAATAACCTTTGACAGGCAGCATTCCAGCCCGTATTATTCGCGCCACGTTGATCGGGGCTGGCCCCCGAAGCCAACAACCAGTTTGATGCGGGGTGGAGCAGTCTGGTAGCTCGTCGGGCTCATAACCCGAAGGTCGTAGGTTCGAATCCTGCCCCCGCTACCATAAAAAAGAAAGGCAGATCAGTTAGTTACTGATCTGCCTTTTTTGTTTTCTGATCCTGAAATTTTCTCCGTGCCCTCACCGTGCCCTATGCGTGCCAATTTCCGATTTGGATATTCTGGTTCCTCTTCGTTGTTGACCGTCAGTCTTCTGGGGCACGGGATATTAGCTTCCGCCCTCACGCTAAAAAAAGAGAATCACTTTTCGCCTTCCGATCCTTCAGACTCGTCCGAGACTTTCTTGATGTGCGTGATTAACTGCTCAACCGAACAGTCGAAATAAGTGCATAGCTTATCAATGTTGTCCGTCACTGTGCTGTGGCCGGGATGATTGATGATTTTCGACAGTGTCATCCTGTTGATGCCAGTGTCCCTAGCGATTTCACCGATAGTAATTCGTCGTTTCTCGGCAAATTCCTTATCTGCTATCAACTCCTTTAAATGGAAACGGATCATCTCTCTGCTCTTTTGATAAAAAAAAGTATCAAACACCACTTGCAATTATCATCAAGGGGTGTATATTGACAATCAAATGATAACAAAAGTTATCAAGTGATCATTGATTGGCAAAAGGAGATGTTCTCATGAACAACACATACCTGACAACTGAAGAGCTCTCAGAGCGTATCAAGTATGACCCCCGCACCATCCGTCAGTGTCTGAAGGACAGCGTCCTGTTAGAGGGCAAACATTATATCCGCCCGTTTGGCGGCCGAAAGATTCTCTACATCTGGGAGATTATCGAGGAAGACATGCTCAGCATGGCTCAGAACAACCTGGCCATTCCGATGGCAAGCGGAGGTGTTTGTCATGGCTAAGGTGCGAGTACGAGCCGATACAAAGAAACTCTTTATCGATTTTCGGTACCAAGGAATACGCTGCAGGGAGCAGACTTTATTGAGTGACACCGCCCGCAACCGAAAACAGCTGGAGACATTGATCCAGAGAATGGAAGCCAAAATGCTGGTTGGGGGCTTTGATTACGCCGAGTTCTTCCCGGGAAGCAAAAACCTCAAAAAACTTGAGGAGGCTGGCGCTCTTCCCAGAAATGGGGGGGGTATCCTTGGTCAGTCGGAAACTATCACTCCTTTGTTCGCAGACTTCGCTGACCAGTGGTTCCTCGAATCCAAAATCCAGTGGCGGAACTCCCACACTCGCAACGTGGAATCCATCCTGGCCAGTTCTCTCAAGCCAGCCTTCAAGGATAAACGGGTAGGCGAGATTTCCAAGCCGGATATTCTGGCCGCTCGTAACAAGATGGCTCGGCGGAAAGGAAGAGGAGCCAGTGGCTTGATGGCGCCCAAAACCATCAACAGCCACATGACCATTTTGCGGATGATTCTAACGGAGGCGGCTGAGCGGTTTGACTTCACGAATCCCTATCTGAACATAAAGCCGCTCAAGCAGCAGAGGGTACACATCGAGCCTTTCTCCCTGAATGAGGTAGAAAAGATTCTCGAAACGGTCAGAGAGGATTACCACAACTATTACCTGGTGCGTTTTTACACCGGCATGCGAACGGGGGAGGTTGATGGCCTCAAGTGGGAGTACGTGGATTTTGAAAAGCGGGAAATCCTGGTACGTGAAACACTTATCCACGGCCAAACCGAATACACAAAAACGGACGGCTCACAAAGGGAAATTCCAATGTTTGGCCCCGTGTACCAGGCACTCAAATCCCAGTACGAGGCAACCGGCAAACTCAGCAAGTTCGTATTTTGTAACCGGCTGGGAGAGCCGCTGGACCACAATAACGTGACCAAGCGTGTTTGGTACCCTTTGTTGGAACACCTCAAGCTGAAGAAACGCAGACCCTACCAGACCCGGCATACAGCTGCGACGCTACTCCTCGCGTCGGGAGAAAACCCGGAATGGGTCGCCCGCACTCTGGGCCATTCCTCAACGGAAATGCTGTTTAAAGTGTATTCCCGCTATATCCCGAACCTGACTCGCATGGATGGCAGCGCCTTTGAGCGACTGATTCAGAGTCGGGTCATCGAAAACGATAAGGAGGTAGGTGATGAAACTGAATGATCTACGCCCGTTGATGCAGGAAACTTTTAAAGGCACCTACCGACTGACGGGGCGTGTTGCCTGTTTTGATGATGAAGGCATTCCGTATCTGAAACTTCGGTTGAGCAGCTGTGCCAGCGACATCGTGGTTCTGGCGGTAATTGGTTCGATATTGATTCCAGAGCACTTGGGCCACATGGATCTGGTCGTGGTCAAAGGGCAGGTGTGTGTGGGTGCGGAGGAAAGTGAGATCCTGCTGACCGATATCCGTCGCCCGTTGCAGGCAGACGTTGCCGGCTTGCCTGCATTGCAGACTTTGCCACGGACGTTCTGTCCGAGACCGGAGGCACTGGATCAGCTGGTGACTGCGGTTCGGTCTTTGCAGTCAGCCCCGTTACAGATGTTCATTAAGCGAGTATTGGAGCGCCGTGACAGGCTGGAAGTCTTTCTAAGAGCTCCGGCGAGCAGGAATTACCATCATAACGAGCCTGGCGGGCTGCTGGCTCATTCCTTGGACGTGGCGAAGAACGTAGTGGTCATGACGAAGACCAATGAGCCAGACATGCCACGAGAACTTCAGGAACTCGGTTTCGTCGCTGGTTTGTTGCACGATATTGGCAAGACCTACACCTATGATACGTGGGGTAAGCCGACAGCAACTGCAAGGTTGTGCGACCATGCCGACATGACTTTAGAGGCCTGCGCCTACGGCCTGGCTTATCTTGACAAGGTAGACCCTGATGCGGCTCTTGCACTCCGGCACATTTGGACCTGTGCCTCGCCCGGTGCTCGCTACGGTGTCAGCCCTGCGATGACGCTTGCCCGTTATGTTCGGGACGCCGATGCCCAGAGTGCCATGGCTGACAATCAGCGGAAGGCCTATCGAAAGCGCCAGCCAATCGGTTTTGGGCGGCTCGGAAACAACACATATTGGCGGCCATCGATAGAAGCTCACGGATGAGGCGGATGAAAACTACAGTGAGGGGTGTGAGCACGTTGCGGCCACACCCCTTTTTTATTCGATGTTGTGTGAGGACAGCAGCTGGGCCGTGAAACAGGCATTTACCCGGCAACGGTGCTAAGGTCAGGAAACATATCGCGTCCAGAGCGAAGGATATGCTGAAAATATACTACCTCCACGGCTTCGCCAGCCGCTTCGATATCACCAGCGACAAATGTCTGGCGTCAACTATCTTGTCCGGTCCGCGACAACTATGATGGCCGGTTGGGTGGTCTTACTTTTTACTCTTTCCAGCCTGCTTAAGCTGTTGCTGTCGTCGGTAGCTTTCCCCCTCTAATTCGA
>NZ_JAJSPB010000036.1:0-33490 GCF_021282325.1 Marinobacter sp. G11 | reverse complement strand
GGGCTGCCATGCCGGGGTGGGCGACCAGTGCCCGTTTTCCTTCCAGCAATGCCGGTAATTCGTCTTCCACGAAGGGTTTGAACAGTTTGCGGATATGCACCTGTGGCATCACCGTGTCCTTTGACTGTTCCAGGCCCAGTGTGAGGTTTTCCCTCAGGTTGTCGTCTGACAACCAGGGCGTTTGCCAGAAGCTCTTTTCCACCTTGTAGCTGTTGATCAGCCAGATATCTTTCACGCCCAGAGAGGCGCAGGTTTGCAGTACCCGGCGGAACATCTTGGGGCGTGGCATGGCAAGGATCAGGGTCAGCGGCAGGGCGGCCGGTGGCGGGGTGTCCAGCGTTAGCTGCAGTTCCGCTTCGGAGTCGTTCAGCTTGAGGACTTCACCGTACCCCATCAGGCCGTTGACCCGGCCCACCGGAATGCGGTCGCCGGCACTGGCCTTGAGTACGGTTTTCAGGTGTTGCAGCCGGCGACCCTGAAGCCGGGCACGGTCCGGGCTGACGAAGTCTTCGTCCAGCAGCAGGGCCAGGTTCATCAGGCTTCCGGTTCGTCTTCGGCGGCCTGTTCACGCTCGCGATAGGCCAGGCGGCCAAAGATGATGCCAAACTCGAACAGAATCCACATAGGCACCGCCAGCAGAGTCTGGGAAATGATGTCTGGCGGGGTCAGCAGCATGCCGATGATGAAGCAGCCGACGACCACGTAGGGACGCTTGGCCGCGAGATCCTGCGGCGTGGTGGCGCCGGTGAGGATCAACAGTACGGTAGCAATGGGAATCTCGAACGCCACACCAAAGGCGAAAAACATCTTCAGCACGAAGTTCAGGTAGCTGGTGATGTCCGGCAGTTCCACGATGCCTTCCGGGCCGATGGCGGTAAAGAAACCGAACACCAGCGGAAACACCACGAAGTAGGCGAAGGCGGCACCGGCATAGAACAGGATGACCGAGGTGAACAGCAGCGGGAATGCCAGCCGCTTTTCATGGGCGTACAGGCCCGGCGCCACAAAACTCCAGAGCTGGTACAGGATGACCGGGATGGCGGCAAACACTGCCAGCACCAGGGCCAGTTTCAGGGGCGCAAAGAACGGCGAGGTGATGTCGGTGGCGATCATCATCTGGCCCACCGGCAACAACTCCCTCAGGGGCTGGGACAACAGCAGGTAGAGATCGTTGGCAAATGGGTAGATAACGGCGAAGCAGATAATCACTGCCAGCACCATTTTCAGTAATCGGTTACGCAGCTCGAGCAAATGCTCGATCAGGGGCATCTCCTGTTGTTCAGAAGACGCTTGATTGCCGTCTGGCTTGGCATTCATGAACGATGATCCGGTGAACTCTCAGTCGATGGGCCGGGCTCGGCGTCGGCGCTGGATGTGGTGTTTCCCTGATCCGCCGGGGCTGTCGCCGAATCCGGGCTGCTTTCCTCCGGCTTGTTAACCCGGCGGGTAGCGGGAGCCGGGCGGGTTTTCCTGGAGCCGTCGTCCAGGATCATGTGCTCGTACTTCTTGGCCTCATCCAGGGCGCCTTTGACCGTCTTCTGCACATCATCCAGGCCGACATCGCCGGCTTTTTTCAGCTCCTTGCGCAACTCTTCGGCTTTCAGCTCGCGGTCCAGCTCCGAGGTGAACTGGCCAACCATGCGCCGGGCGCCGCCAATCCAGCGGCCAGCCGCCCGTGCAGCGCCGGGCAGCCGTTCAGGGCCCAGCACCAGCAGGGCAATAATGCCGCAGATCAGCAGCTCAATGAAGCCGATATCGAACATTCAGTGGTTGCTCAGCTCTGCTTTTCCTTGGGCTTTTCTTCGGCCTGGGCCTGTTCGGCTTGCTGGCCCTCCAGGTTATCCTGGTCAGCCTGCTTCTTTTCTTCTTCGTCGCTCATGGACTTCTTGAAGCCACGAATAGCACCGCCGAGATCGGAGCCGATATTGCGCAGTTTCTTGGTTCCGAACAACAGGATAACGATGCCGAGTACGATAAGAAGTTGCCAGATACTGATACCCATGAGGGTTCCTCGTTCAATTGTTTCTGTTACGTGACATTGTACGCCAACGATTACCTCAGGCGGAAATCCCCGTTAGGGGTACTCCCTCAGGATTGCCGTGACGCTTTTTCTTCCAGGCCGGAGAGGTCGAACCGGTTGGCCAGCTCATCCAGGATATCCTGCGGGCCCAGGCCCAGGCTCGACAGCATGACCATGCTGTGGAACCACAGGTCTGCCGTCTCGTATACCACATCCCGGGTTTGTCCGGAATGTTCGGCATCCTTGGCGGCCAGCAGGGTTTCCGTGCACTCCTCGCCAACCTTCTCCAGAATCTTGTTCAGGCCCTTGGCATGCAGGCTGGCCACATAGGAGGTGTTCGGGTCTGCCTCTTTTCGGGCTTCCAGTACATGCGCCAGGCGCTCCAGTACATCGCTCACGGTGTCTGCTCCTCAGTTGCTGCCGTAGATGGCGTTCGGGTCTTTCAGTACCGGTTCGGCACTTACCCACTGGCCATCTTTCAGGGTCCGGTAAAAACAGCTGCGCCGGCCAGTATGGCAGGCAATGCCACCTTTTTGTTCCACTTTCAGCAGGATTACATCGGCATCACAGTCCAGGCGGATATCCCTGAGCACCTGCTGGTGCCCGGAGCTTTCGCCTTTGCGCCAGAGTTTGCCGCGGGAACGGGACCAGTACACCGCCTGGCCTTCCTGAACGGTCAATGCCAGGGACTCCCGGTTCATCCAGGCCATCATCAGGATGTCGCCGTTGCCGGCGTCCTGGGCGATGGCCGGTATCAGGCCGTCGTCTGTCCATTTGATGTCGTCCAGCCAGTCAGGCTGTACGACGTTATCGGGGGAATCTTGCATTTGTGTGAATCCTGAAAATCTTTGTGTTCACCGGCTACCCCGGAGCATGACGCCTGCGGCTGCCGCAAGCAATGCCCAGCTCCACACCGGCATGTCGGTGACCAGTTGCTGTGCTTGCGGATGGCTGCTGCCCACGGCAATAACGGCCAGTACGGCGGCGATAAAGCCCCGGCGCCAGCGCCGTTCACTGCGAAGCTGCTGTTGCTTCATCAGCTCCAGTGTTGCCCGGTTCTGCTCTTCGGTCGGGCCACTGCCGCGCAGCTGTAATAGGGCATCGTGCACCAGTTGCGGCATCTCCGGAGACTGCTCCAGCCAGGACGGCAGGTGCGTTTGCAGCGACTTGACCAGGCCGGCCGGGCCGATGCGTTTGCGCATCCAGTCCTCAAGGAACGGCTGGGCCGTGCTCCACAGGTCGAGGTCCGGGTACAGCTGGCGGCCCAGGCCTTCCACGTTCAGCAGGGTTTTCTGCAGCAGCACCAGCTGCGGCTGCACTTCCATATTGAAGCGGCGGGCGGTCTGGAACAGGCGCAACAGAAAGTGGCCGAAGGAGATGTCTTTCAGCGGCCGCTCGAAAATAGGCTCACATACAGTACGGATGGCGGCTTCGAATTCGTTCACCCGGGTATCCGGCGGTACCCAGCCGGACTGGATGTGCAGCTGCGCCACCTGGCGGTAATCCCGGCGGAAGAACGCCAGCAGGTTGCGGGCCAGGTAGCTTTGATCGTCCGGGGCCAGGGTGCCGACAATGCCGAAATCGATAGCAATGTATTTCGGGTCCGCCGGGCTGGAAATGTCCACAAAGATGTTGCCCGGGTGCATGTCGGCATGGAAGAAGCTGTCCCGGAACACCTGGGTGAAAAAGATCTCGACGCCTTTCTCAGCCAGTACCTTCATGTTTACGCCGGCGTTTCTCAGGGTATCCACATCGGCAATGGGAATGCCGTGGATGCGCTCCATCACCAGTACGGACTTGCTGGTGTAATCCCAGTCGATGAAGGGGATGTAGATCAGCCTGGAGTTTTCGAAGTTGCGGCGCAGCTGGCTGGCGTTGGCGGCTTCGCGCTGCAGGTCCAGTTCGTCGTGGATGGTGGCATCGTAGTCGGCCACCACATCCACCGGGTGCAGGCGCTTGCCTTCAGACCAGTACTTTTCCAGCAGCCCGGCCATCAGGTACATCAGGCCCAGGTCCTGGCGGATAACCCTTTCGATGCCGGGGCGCAGCACTTTGACCACCACTTTCTGGCCATTGGGCAGGGTGGCGGCGTGCACCTGGGCTACCGAGGCCGAGGCCATCGGGTCCGGGCTGAATTCCGCAAACAGTTCTGACACCGGGGCACCCAGGGACTTCTCGATAATGCCCCGGGCCTGGTCGCTGGGGAAGGGCGGCACCCGGTCCTGAAGCTGTTTCAGGGATTCGGCCATGTCGTCGGGCAAGAGGTCCCGGCGGGTGGAGAGAATCTGGCCGAACTTGACGAATACCGGCCCCAGCTCTTCCAGTGCCAGGCGCAGGCGGTCGCCGCGGCTCAGCTTCGGTTGCGGGAAGAGATGCCAGGGCGCCAGCAGGAAAAAGACTTTCAGGGGCGTGGGCAGTTCCGACAGGGGCAGAAACGTGTCCAGCCGGTAGCGGCAGAATACCCAGGCAATTCGGAACAGGCGTTGCAGGCGGGTCACAGGGTCTCCGTATCGTTATTGCTACCGGGTGCTGCCAGCTGGTTCAGGCGAGCTTCCAGCCGCTCGGTGCGCAGGTTCAGCTCGTCGATGTCCTGAAAGGTGGCTTCCAGTTCGCGCCGGCCGGGCAGGGTGCGGCTTTCTTCGTGGATGTATTCCTCCACGTTGGCGTTCATGGTGCTGACCGCCTGCCGGCTCCATTTCGCGGCATTCCTGATGCGCTGGCCCAGAAAGTGCGCGGGCACATCGCCGATGTGCCGGGCCATGGCGGCTTCCCAGTCGGGCTGCAGCTGGTTCAGGGCCCGCTGGAACTGGTGGGCCAGGGCAGTGTCGCCCTGTACTTGCAGGCGCTCGTCGGCAAAGACCCGGTCATCACCCAGCGCCAGGGCGGCGAAGGCAACCGGCCGGCCGCTGATCTCCAGTGCAGGGTCGTCTGCCGGCTGGCTGCGTACCTGTACCCTGTCGGCCACGGGTTCCAGGGTCCAGTTCATGGCCACCGGCGCGGTCAGGCTGAACTGAACCGGCCCTGCCAGTGCCTGCATCAGGGCTTTGTGGCCGGCAGGATCCAGCTCCAGGGCCCGGTTCAGCGCAGCTTCAAGAATGGCGCTGATTGCAGACAGCAGGGTAGGGCCGGGAAACATCAGGGCTTGATTCCCACGTGCAGGGCCACGATGCCGCCGGTCATGTTGTAGTACTTGCAGTTCACCAGGCCGGCGTTTTCCATCATGCCTTTCAGGGTTTCCTGGTCCGGGTGCATGCGGATGGACTCGGCCAGGTACTTGTAGCTCTCGCTGTCACCGGCAATCAGTTGGCCCATCAGCGGCAGGGCGGTGAAGGAGTAGGTGTCGTAGGCCTTGCTCAACAGCGGGTTGGTGGGCTTGGAAAACTCCAGCACCATCAGCTTGCCGCCGGGCTTCAGTACCCGGGCCATGTCGCGCAGGGCCTGGTCTTTGTCGGTGACGTTACGCAGGCCGAAGGCAATGGAAACCGCCTGGAAATTGTTGTCCGGGAACGGCAGGTGTTCGGCATCGGCCTGGACATATTCAATGTTGCCGGCATAGCCCCGGTCGGTCAGGCGGCTGCGGCCTACCTGCAGCATGGAGGCGTTGATATCGGCCAGTACTACCTTGCCGGACGGGCCTACCAGGTCGGAGAATTTCATGGTCAGGTCGCCGGTACCGCCGGCAATGTCGAGCACCTGGTGGCCGGGGCGAACACCGCTGAGCTCGATGGTGAAGCGCTTCCACAGGCGGTGGATGCCCATCGACATCAGGTCGTTCATGAGGTCGTATTTGCCGGCCACGCTATGGAAAACCTGGGCTACCTGGCTGGCTTTCTGGCTCTTCGGTACATCGCGGAACCCGAAATGGGTGACGTCGTCCTGGCCGTTGCCGGGAGTGCCCGGTGCTTGCTGCTCGCTCATGGGTGTTCGTCCTGTCAGAATCTAAGGTTGGTATTCTAACCTTTGAGGGGTTGGCTACAAGTTTATTGCCGGCTTACACTGTAAAACCGTTTCCAAATCACCGAGAAAACTGATTCATGTCTGTTATCGATATCCATCGCGCCCATTCCCTGGACAAGGCCCATGCCCGAGAGGCCGCCGAAACCCTGGCCAAGGACTTGTCCCGGCAGTTCGACGTTAACTATCAGTGGGAAGGCGACCTGCTTAAATTCAAGCGCAGCGGCGTGAAAGGCCAGCTGGACATTGCCGAGACCGACCTGCATATCCGCCTGGAACTGGGCATGATGCTGCGGCCGTTCAAATCCCGCATCGAGCAGGAAATTCATTCCCAGCTGGACCAGATCATCCAGGGCTGACCGCTACAGGTCACCCGGCAGCGTAAACGGCTCCGGGTGGCCTTTCAGTATGTTCGCCATTACCTGCCTTTCCCGGCTGATCAGCCGCTCGATCAACAGATCCACCTTGTCCATTTTCCGGAAAGCGCTGTAACCCCGGTGCAAAAAGCTGTGCAAATCGCCCAGTTCCGCCATTTCCGCCGGCCCCCGGGTCATCGACAGCAGCCAGCCCAGGGTGCGGTTGCGTACATATCGGTCGAGCTGCTGGCCGGTATCGGACACCAGTTCCAGTTGCCGGTGCCGTGCCGGAAGTTGCCCGCTGGCCCGGTAGCCTTCGCACCAGCTTGCAGGGGTGATCGAGCCGGTATCCATGCCTTGCCGGTCAAACCATTCGGCCAGTTCCAGGTCCAGGCTCTGGGTCAGCAGGTTCAATTCGACCAGGCCGGCAAAGGTGGCCAGCAGGTGGTCGGGCAGCCACTTCACCATTTTCGGGAATACACGGTCGATGTTGTCATCGCGGCGGGTCATGCCGGCCGGGGCGTAGAGGTCAGTCAGCAGGAATTCCAGGCCGGTGTGATAGCCGGGGTGGCGGTACAGGTCCTGGTGGGTAGTTTTCAGGCGCTCGGCCTGCCAGTCGGCAATCCGGCGGGTGTCGTCCAGCAGCGGGCTGGCAGCTTTCAGTTGCCGGAAGTCGTGGTACTCAAGCAGCAGGCGCTTGAGCCTGTGGGCGTTTTCTGACTGCACTTCCGTTGCGACCAGGCGCTCACGATACATGCCGGGACTCCATCACACTGAACCTGAAACCGCGCAGTTTAACGGAGCCCCGCAGCCGGTGCACCCGGAATCGGGGCCAGGAATTCAGCCCTGTGCGGCGGCAGGCAGGGTTTCAAAGCCCGGCACCCATTCCTTGCTGTCCAGGGTGATGAAGTGGCTGGGTGCCCCGGTTTCAACAATCCGCATGGTGGTAGGGCTGGTGCGGGCGCTGGCCAGCATGGCGGTACGGTCCAGAATGCGGTCGGTGCCGGGAATCAGGAAGGTGCCATGGCGCACGTGCTGGTACACGGAACTGTCTGTGCGGGCCATCCACTCCATGATGTTCTCGATGTTGCGAACAATGGTGAGGTGATCCTTGGTGGCGTAGAACAGTTTGCCCAGCAGCTGGCGCTTGCGCGGGTTCATCTTGCCGAAGAAGGTCTGGCCATAGGCCGACTGCGGGGCACTGTTGATCAGGCGGATCAACCAGGGCCACATACCGTGGCTGACCGGTTCCAGAAGCGTGGTGACCAGGGCGTGCAGTTTACCCTGGGGCAGTACCGGGGCTTCCAGCACGACTTCCGCGTCTTCATAGAGTTCCGGCCACTGGCGGATGGCTTCCAGAATAACCGCGCCACCCCGGGAATGGCCGTGCACCCGGATGTTGCGGGTGGTGGGCAGGTTCTGCAAGGCCTGGTTCAGGATGCAGGCATCGTATTCGATGGTGCCTTCAAGGTGTTTGATGGGCACTTCCCAGTCCGGAGTTTCAGGCGTTACGCCATTCACCGGTATGTGGTAGTTGCTGCAAGTGAGCAGGATCAGTTCGGTTGTGGGGGCGTCGTAGGCCTGGGTGAAGTAGCAGTGGTTTTCCAGAAAGCCGTGTACGCCGATCACGGTCTGTTCTGCCGCGCCGCTGTGGTTCCGCACAGACACAGCGCCCTTGCCAACCCGGAATACCCGGCCGGAAAACATTTCCGAATAGGCGTTTTCGATGGGTTTGATCAGCTTGCGAACATGACTGGCTTTCATTGTTTATCTCCCCCCGGCACAGCTTCAGGCTTTTTTTGGAATTGGATAGCCGGTTTACCTTTTGTACCCCGATCGGCGTGCGGGTGTAGTGGCACCAGTGCCCGGATTTTTGGTGATTCGGGGCCAATCAGGCTTTGCGTCGTTCAGTTTATAACCATTGCATCAAGCCATATAACGAGTATAGAAGCGAACAGTTAATCACGTGTAACTTTTTGTAAGCCTGTGAGCGGTATCCACACGATGGAGCCGGATGAACGACTCTGGCACAATGCCGGATTGGCTTTTCACCAGTTTACTGACCGGGGACCTTCAGGTTTGAACCAAGAGCACTCGCATCTCATGCTGCCTTCGGATTCGGCCTGGCTGGCTTTGGAACGGCCGGACAACCCCATGACCATCACCATCATGCTCCGGGTGGACGGGCTGACCGCCGGCCGTTTCCGGGAATTTCTTGAGGTTTACTGGTCGGCCTGGGAACGCTTTGGTTGCCGCCCGGTGTGGAAAGCCCCGGCCTGGTACTGGCAGCCGGACGCTACCTTTAATGTGGCGCACCACCTGGATGTGGCGCTGGACCGGTTTGACCAGCACCAGCTGCAGGACTGGGTGTCTGCCCGACTGAACGAACCCCTGCCACTTTATCGCCCGGCCTGGAAATTCTGGCTGGCCCCTAACGCCGAAGGCGGCGCTGCCCTGCTGCTGCGATTGCACCATTGCTATGCCGATGGTTTGTCGCTTTTGAGTATTTTCGACCAGTTGTGCCCGGCCTCGCCCCGGCAGTACCCGGCGGTATACGGCGCGCCGGAGCAGCCCCGGGCAGGGCGCTGGCTGGAAGCCGCCCAACACTGGCTCGGTGCCCAGCTCGCCCGCTATGGCACCACCGCACAGCCGGGTTCAGAACGGCCGGAGCCCGGCCCGGAGCAAACCCTGGCGGCCCGCACTGTGAAGAACGGCGCGCGGCTGGTGCATGAGCTGAGCGAGTTCCTGGCCGAGGAAGAAGATTCGCCGTCAGCTCTCAAGCAGCCACTGGCCGGCCGGCGCAACTGCCGCTGGTCGGCCCCGGTGCCGCTGGAGCGCTTCCGCACCATTGCCCACCAAACCCACACCACTATCAACGATGTGCTGCTGGCCTGTGTGGCGGCAGCGGTACGCCCGCGGCTGGGCATGACACCGGAACAGCTGGACGATGCGGTGATGCACGCCGCCGTGCCGGTAGACATCCGCACCCGATTGCCCGAAGGCATCAAGCCCGAAGCCGGCGAGCCCGGCAACTGTTTCGGTACCGTGTTTGTGCCACTGCCGGTGGATGGCGAAAGCGCCCTGGAGCGGTTGTTCCGCATCAAGCATGAAACCCGCAAACTCAAGAAGAGCTGGCAACCAGGCCTGGCCTGGGGCCTGACTGCCTGCGCCTCCCTGTTGCCCGACATCGGCCGCAAACCCCTGGCCGATCTATTCTTTCGCAAGGCCTCGGCCGTGGTTTCCAACGTACCGGGCACCCCGGAAACCCGTTACCTGGCCGGTTGCCCCATTACCGAGCAGATGTTCTGGGTGCCCCAGGCCGGGAATATCGGCCTGGGTGTGAGCATTGTCAGCTATGCCGGGCAGGTGCAGTTTGGCGTTGTGGCGGATGAGGCGGTGATGGCGGATCCTGCGGCGTTTCTGGAGGATTGCCTGGCGGAACTGGATCAGCTGGACTGACCATACGACCATTGGCTTAGCCGATTCTTGCTGCGTCTGCCTACAAACCTTCCGGATTGGGTCTACCTTTGTTGTGTTAACGCAAAAGGCTGCGTTGCCCTGCGACAATCACAACAAAGAGGCAGAAGTCATGATCTATGCACAACCCGGACACGAAGGCTCCGTTGTTTCCTTCAAATCCCGCTACGAAAACTACATTGGCGGCGAGTGGGTGGCGCCTGTAAAAGGCCAGTACTTCGACAACATTACCCCGGTCACCGGCGCCGTGTTCTGTGAAGTGCCCCGTTCGACTGCCGAGGATATTGACCTGGCACTGGACGCCGCCCACAAGGCGGCACCGGCCTGGGGCAAGACATCCCCTACAGAACGTTCCAACATCCTGCTGAAAATTGCTGATCGCATCGAGGCCAATCTCGAAAAGCTGGCGGTGGCGGAGACCTGGGACAACGGCAAAGCGGTTCGTGAAACATTGAATGCCGATGTCCCGCTGGCGGCTGACCACTTCCGTTACTTCGCCGGTTGTATCCGGGCCCAGGAAGGCCATATGGGCGAGATCGACCACAACACCGTGGCGTACCACTTCCACGAGCCGCTCGGTGTAGTGGGGCAGATTATTCCCTGGAACTTCCCGCTGCTGATGGCGGCCTGGAAGCTGGGCCCGTGCCTGGCTGCCGGTAATTGCACGGTGCTGAAGCCGGCCGAGCAGACCCCGGCCAGCATCCTGGTGCTGATGGAAATCATCGGCGACCTGCTGCCGCCGGGCGTGCTTAACATCGTCAATGGCTATGGCCCGGAAGCCGGCCAGGCCCTGGCTACCAGCAAGCGTATTGCCAAGATTGCCTTCACCGGCTCCACCCCGGTGGGCTCGCACATCCTCAAGTGTGCAGCCGAAAACATTATTCCGTCCACGGTTGAGCTGGGTGGCAAGTCCCCGAATATCTACTTCTCCGACGTGATGAAGGCTGAGCCTGAGTTTGTCGACAAGTGCGTGGAAGGCCTGGTTCTGGCGTTCTTCAACCAGGGCGAAGTCTGCACCTGCCCGTCACGGGCACTGGTTCAGGAAGACATGTTCGAAGAGTTCATGCAGAAAGTGGTTGAGCGCACCAAGGCCATCAAGCGTGGCAACCCGCTGGATACCGACGTTCAGGTGGGTGCCCAGGCATCCAAGGAGCAGTTCGACAAGATCATGTCGTACATGGAAATCGGTCGTCAGGAAGGCGCGGTTGTGCTGACCGGCGGTGACCGCGAGCATCTGGAAGGCGAGTTCAATAACGGTTTCTACATCCAGCCGACCCTGTTCAAGGGCGACAACAAGATGCGCGTGTTCCAGGAAGAAATCTTTGGGCCGGTGGTGGGTGTCACCACCTTCAAGACCGAGGAAGAAGCCCTGGCCATTGCCAACGACACCGAGTTTGGTCTGGGTGCCGGCGTGTGGACTCGCGACACCAATCTTGCGTACCGCATGGGCCGCAATATCCAGGCCGGTCGGGTCTGGATGAACTGCTACCACGCATACCCTGCCCACGCGGCCTTCGGTGGTTACAAGAAGTCCGGTGTTGGCCGCGAGACCCACAAGATGGCGCTGGAACACTATCAGCAGACCAAGTGTATGTTGACCAGCTACGACACCAACCCTCTCGGGTTCTTCTGATTGCTCCTCATTTCCGGGCTGCGGTTTTCCGCGGCCCGGTATTTCTGGTATACCCGGTTCAACAGATGTCATTAACCCCTGGAGGGCTGAATCCGAATGTTCAAAGCAATCCTGATTGAAGGCAGTCGGGGTGACCAGCAGGTCTCTCTCAAATCCGTCGATGAAGCGCAGTTGCCGGAAGGCGATGTGACCGTGGATGTGGCGTACAGCACCCTGAACTACAAGGACGGCCTGGCTATTACCGGCCGTGCGCCCATCGCCAAGACCTATCCGATGGTTCCGGGCATCGACCTGGCTGGCGTGGTGACCGAATCGTCTAATCCTGACTTCAAGGCCGGAGACGAAGTGGTTCTCAATGGCTGGGGAGTAGGTGAGAAACACTGGGGCGGCTTAGCCCAGAAAGCCCGGCTTTCGGGTGACTGGCTGATCCCGCTGCAGGCGCCGTTCACGGCTCGCCAGGCCATGGCCATCGGCACCGCGGGTTATACGGCCATGCTGTGTGTCATCGCCCTGGAGAAACACGGTGTTAAGCCTGAATCCGGCGACATCCTCGTGACCGGGGCCACCGGCGGTGTCGGCAGTGTGGCGGTCGCGATTCTGGCGAAGCTGGGCTACTCAGTCACTGCGGTAACCGGCCGCCCTGAAGAGGAAGCCTACCTGAAATCCCTGGGCGCCAAACAGATTCTGGACCGGGCCGAGCTGAGTGAGCCGGGCAAACCGCTGGCCCGGGAAACCTGGGCCGGTGCGGTGGATGTGGCCGGTGGCCAGGTGCTGGCCAATGTGTGTGCGGGTATGAAGTATCACGGGGTAGTGGCCGCGTGTGGCCTGGCAGCCGGCATGGATTTTCCGGCAACCGTGGCTCCGTTCATCCTGCGTGGCGTGACCCTGTGCGGCATCGACAGTGTGATGGCCCCGAAAGGGGACCGGGTGTATGCCTGGAAGCGCCTGGCCGAGGATCTGTCTCCGGAACTGCTGGACAGCATGATCACCGAAGTGGCCTTTAATGATGCCATCGACGCCGCTGGCCGGCTGATGGATGGCAAGATCCGAGGTCGCATTGTGATTCCGGTGGCCGGTTAGCTTTATACTGGTCGGACGCAAGAGCAACGGAGCAGGGAGATCAAGTGACCGACTACAGAACCGAACAGGACAGTCTGGGCGAAGTGGCAGTACCCGCAGAGGCCCTCTGGGGCGCCCAGACTCAAAGGGCCATCGACAACTTTCCGGTCAGCGGCCAGCCCATGCCGGCCGATTTCATCAAGGCGGTGGTGCTGGTGAAATGGTCTGCCGCCCAGGCTAATGCTTCCCTGGGCTTGCTGGATGCGCCCTGTCGGGACGCCATTGTGCAGGCCTGCGGTCGGCTGAGCATGGGTGAGTTTGCCGACCAGTTTCCGGTTGACCGCTACCAGACCGGGTCTGGCACCAGTACCAATATGAACGTGAACGAGGTGGTGGCCGCTATCGCCCGGCAACAAGGGGTGGATGTAAACCCGAACGATCACGTGAACATGAGCCAGAGTTCGAACGATGTGATCCCCACGGCCATTCACATCAGCTCGGTGCTGGCGGTAAAGAACAAGTTGTTGCCAGCCATCTCGCACCTTCGCGGGGTGATTTACCAGCGCGAGGGTGAGCTGGCAGGGCAGGTGAAAACCGGCAGAACCCACCTGATGGATGCCATGCCCGTTACCCTTGGCCAGGAACTGAAAACCTGGCGGGAACAGCTGGCAGCAGTTGAAAAACGGCTTGAAGCGTCGATGGACGAGCTGGCAGACCTGCCCCAGGGTGGAACGGCGGTAGGCACCGGGGTAAATGCCGCTTCCGAGTTTGCCGGGCAGTTCATCAAGTTCCTGAAAATAAACAGTGGCTACAGTTTTCGATCCCTCAACCACAAGTTCGTAGCCCAGAGTGCGGTGGACGCGCCGGTGGCACTGTCGGCCCAGCTCAGGGGGCTTGCGGTGGTACTGACCAAGATCGCCAACGATCTGCGCTGGATGAACAGCGGCCCCATTCATGGCTTATCAGAGATCAGCTTGCCGGCGCTGCAGCCGGGCAGCAGTATCATGCCCGGCAAGGTGAACCCGGTCATTCCGGAATCGGTGGCCATGGTCGGAGCCCAGGTGATGGGGCTGGATAACGCCGTGGCCATGGCCGGCCAGTCCGGCAATTTCCAGCTGAACGTGATGCTGCCGCTGGTGGGCGCCAACCTGCTGGATATGACCGGCCTGCTGGCCAATGCCACAACCATGCTGGCCGACAAGGCCATTCAGGGCTTTACGGTCAATGCCGATAACCTGAATGCCGGTGTGGGGCGCAACCCGGTGCTGGTGACGGCCCTGAACCCGGAGATCGGCTATGCGCTGGCGGCGGACATTGCAAAGGAAGCCTATCGCACAGGCCGGCCGGTGATTGATGTGGCGGAAGAACGCAGTGGCCTGAGCCGTCAGCGTTTGGAAGAACTGATGGATCCGCTCAAGCTGACCCGTGGAGGGCTCGCCTGAGCCAGTCCCGCCGGAGGTAGCCCGTGCTGTTGTCGCTGGAGTTGTTTGTCATGCTGGTTCTGGCCAACGGTTCTCCGGTGGTGGTGGCCCGGCTGCTGCATCATCGCTGGGACTGGCCGGTGGATGGTGACCGGCTCTGGCATGACGGCCGGCCAGTGTTCGGCCACAGCAAAACCTGGCGCGGGCTAGCCTCCGGTGTGCTGTCGTGCCTGGTATTCGCGGCCTGGCTGGGGCTGGGCTGGATCTTCGGAGCGTTATTCGGATTTCTGGCGTTACTGGGGGACTTGCTCAGCAGCTTTCTCAAGCGCCGGGTCGGGCTGGATTCCAGTGCCCGCGCCCTCTGGCTGGACCAGTTGCCGGAAGCCCTGTTGCCCATGCTGATGGCCTGGTACTGGTTGCCGCTGGCGTTATGGCAGGCGGTTGTGGTGGCTGTGCTGTTTGCCATTGCCAACGTGGTGGTGTCGCCGCTGCTGTTCCGGCTGGGTATCCGCAAGCAGCCTCACTGAGGGCCTCAGGCCGGGCCCCGGGTGAGGGTATGCAGTGTCACTTCCGGCGGGCAGTTCAGCCGCACATTCAGCACCGAGGTTCCCGCCCCCGGGGAGGTATACCCCTGCATACCGTTCACCTGCCAGGAGCCCTTGCCGAGCCTGCGGGGACAGTCGGAGTCGAGGGTGACCGGAATGCCGCCGGGCAGGCAGATCTGCCCCCCGTGGGTGTGGCCGCATAAAAACATGTCATAGCCCGCGTGGGCCGCTTCGCGCCAGATTTCAGGCGTGTGGCTGAGCAGCAGGCTGATACCGCCTGCGGGAATGTCGTCGCCGGCCCGGTGTAGGTTGTGCACTTTGTAGTAATGGGCGTCGTCTACTCCGGCCAGGTAAATCCTGGCCTGTTCCCGTTCCAGTGGCACCATTTCATTCATCAGCAACCGGTAGCCCATGTCTTCCAGTGCCGGAACCATGCGCACGCTGTCGTGGTTGCCCAGCACCGCGTAGGTGTCTCCCCGGATTGCCTCTCGGAGCTTTTCCATGCCCGCCAGGGCGGCATCTACCGGGCCCCAGGTGCGCTGGCGATAATCGCCGGTCAGTACGCACAGGTCGTAGTCCAGTGGTTCAATCTGGCGGATGACGGCTTGCAGGTTCTGCTCGTCCATATCCACGTGCAGGTCGGTCAGGTGCAGTATCCTGAAACCTTCAAAGGCCTCGGGCAGGTCTGGCAGCACGAAGCTGTTGTGGGCGGTTCGCAGTTTGCGGCTGTTGCTCTGGGCCCGGTTAAACAGACCGACCGACTGCAGGCAAAAACGGATGAAACCCGGCGCATTGGCGAGGTTTTCCAGGTGAAATGATCGCTTGTCGCGGCCCAGAACCAGGGCTTCGGATTCCTGCTCGATGCCCAGGCGCTGGCGGGCGTGTACCGGCCCCAGCCGAAGGCTTAGGCGGTAATGGAGAAGCTCGTCCTGATCTTCCGGTTCGCGGACTTTTGCTGTCATGCTGTTTCCCTGATGCCGAGCGGGGTCTTATCGCTGGCCCCTGTTTTCATTATGGTGGCTGACAGGGCATGTGCAACCGCCCTGACATAATTTCATGTTGCGGTTGTGTCTGTTTATCATCGGTGGTCGTATACACGGGTATAACCTGTGCAACCAGAAACTGGAGACAAACTATGACCGAAAGCTGCAATATTCCGGGCCTGAATGTGCCGCGCAGCCGGTTCCCGACCCCGGAACAGGAACTGCCTGAAGCCGGCAGCGAAGCCCATGTGGTGCTGGCCGGTGGTTGCTTCTGGTGCGTGGAAGCGGTGTTCCTGGCTATCGACGGAGTTACCCGGGTTGAATCCGGCTATGCCGGTGGTTCGGCTGACACAGCGAATTATGAGGCGGTCTGTTCCGGCAGCACCGGCCATGCTGAAGTGGTAGATGTGCACTACAACCCGGAAAAGGTCGGTTTCGGCGAACTGCTGCGGGTGTTTTTCTCGGTGGCCCACGACCCGACCCAGCTGAACCGGCAGGGCAACGACATCGGCAGCCAGTACCGGTCTGCCGTATTCTATGAAACCGGTGCCCAGAAGCAGCTGGTGCAGGCCTACATCCGGCAACTGGATGAGACCGGCGTTTACCCGGCACCGGTGGTTACCACCCTGGAGCCGCTGACGGCGTTTTACCCGGCCGAGGCGCACCACCAGAACTTTGCGGCCCGTAATCCGTACCAGCCTTATATCATGGCCGTAGCCGCCCCGAAGATGGAAAAGCTGGCCAGCGCATGGCCGGACCGGCTAAAACCTGAAATCAGTCAGGACGACCCGGACCTGGCATGAGGAGAATTCTATGAGTATGTCTGCTGCGGGCTATGACATAACGCCCCTGAGCAAAGCACAGGTGGAAGAAAAAGCCGCTGGGCTGACCGATGACGAAAAGCGGGTCTTGCTGGACCACGGAACGGAACATCCGTTTTGCGGTACCTTGCTGGACAACAAGAAGACCGGTGTCTATCACTGCCGTCTGTGTGACCTGCCGTTATTCGGCTCTGATGCCAAATTTGATTCCGGAACCGGTTGGCCCAGCTTCTTTCAACCGTTTGATCCCGAGCACCTTCGTTATATCGAAGACACCAGTTTGGGCATGACCCGCACGGAAATTTGTTGTGCCCGCTGCGACAGCCATCAAGGTCACGTGTTCCCGGATGGGCCGCCGCCTACGGGTCAGCGTTACTGTCTGAATTCCATTTCTATGGTTTTCCGGGATTAGGGTTTTTCGCTGCCCATTATTTCCGGCAGCTCGTTGGGGCGGGGGGCACCCTGCTTCATCTGCACGTTACCGTTGCTGTCGCGGAAATATGTGCTTGGGGTGGCGCTCAGGCCGAGATTGCCCATCAGCTGGTTATTAGCTTGTACCCGTTTGGCGTTAGCGCTGACCAACTCACGATCAATCTGAATGCCACCATCTGAATAGCTGTCCTGGTTTTCAGTAAGTGTGTCGCTCGGGTTGCTGGAACCGATGATCGTTGCTGCTTTGGGCAGGCTGTCGTCTTTGAGAATACCCACCATGATATGGCGCAGTTGCACACGGCCGGCTTCTACCCAAGGCTCAGCGGATTGGCGGAAACGATGACAAAACGGGCAATTGGGGTCTGTAAAGGTGTACACGATCACCGGTGCGTCCGGGTCGCCGTCGAGCACCCAGTCGGCGTCTTCTAACTGGGCCCATGCTTTGTCATTCTGGGGGCCGAGCACCAATTCCTGAATCTTCGGTTCGGTCAGGTTCTCGCCATTGGCCGCCAGCATCGGGCCTACCACCACATGCTCCTTGTTAGGGGTCAGGTAAAAAGCCACCGGTCGGCCCTGCATATTGCCGACGTAACCGGTCATGCCATCAGGTGCCTCAAAACGGGCATCGATTGATACTCCGCGATCAATCAAATGCTGCACAGCGGCCGGGTAATTGTCTGCCAGCACCGGCAGGCTCGGGCTCATCAGCGAGGCGCTGATCAGCGCAGGTTTAAGCAAAGTGTTCATGCGCTTCATGAATGACTCCAGTTACTATCGATCAAAACGTTCAAGGTTGTGGGCCAGCGAGGCGGCAGACAGCTCGCCAAGGTGGGCGTCTACCTGCCGGCCTTGGGCATCGTAAAACAGAGTGGTGGGCAGAGCATGGCTGCCGGTGGTGCGGCCCATCATGGCTGAGGTGTCAGTTAACACATTGTCCAGCGACAGCTCATATTGCTGGAGAAACTGCTGGATCGTTTCCGGTTGCTCACCCTGATTCACAAACACAAAGGTGATGTCCGGGTTGTTCTGCTGTGCTTTCTGCAAAATTGGCATTTCCCGAATACAGGGCGGGCACCAGCTGGCCCAGAGGTTGACCACCATGGGCTTGTTATCCGCTATTTCCGCGAGACTGGCCGGCCGGTTGTTCAGGTGTGCCAATGCGACGTCCGGCACGGCTCGGGCCTGGCTCTCCATCAAGTTGACCAGCAGCGTCACCGAACCCCAGGTCAGCAGACCCGCCGCGGCAGCACTGCCCAAAGCTCGCCGGATGGGCGGGTGGCGCCAGAGTTTCCAAGCCACCATGGCCAGAGCGCCAACGATGCCCGCAACCATTTCAAAACCGCCGTCACGGATGTCGATGATGCCCACCAGATCGTCCTGATAATGCTCGAAGTAGCGGATCACAAAGCCAATTCGTGCAGCCGCCATGGCCGCCAAGAAAATGTCCGACAATGGCCCGGCAATGGGTATTCGCTCTTTGTGGCCCATAATCGCTCCGACAATCAGGGCGATCAGGAAAGCACCCATTAACAGCGCTTGCCCCAATGACAGGGCCAACGGCCCGATATTAACGCTCAGCATGCAATCTCCTTCAGGATTGGCGGGCCTGGTCCAGTCGGTTCAGAAACACCTCCGCCGACACTTCACCGGTGGTGCGTTGGGCGCGATACTCGGTGCCGTCCGGACCGATGATCAGAATGGTAGGGGGGCCAATAACGCGCAAATGCTTCATCAGTTCCTGATCCAGTTTGTCGTTGTCTGTGACGTCCGCGCGCAGCAGCTGCATATCGGCCAATTCGGCAATCACATTGTCGTTGCCAAAGACCTCTTCTTCGATCACCTTGCAGGACACGCACCAGTCGGCGTAAAAGTCGACCAGCGTCCATTGACCGTCATTGCCGGCTTCCGCCACAGCGTCGTCCAGGTCCGCTATCGATTTAAAAGCGTCAAATTGCGCGTGTTGTGGCCCGGCCTGAGTTGGGGCAGAACCCGCCAGCGCCAGCCCGTTCAGCGGTTGCCAGATCTGGCTGCCGCCGGCGGCAGCGCCGATCATCATTAATGCGCCCCAGAGCGTGATCACCGCCCCGGCGCTGCTGGAGAGCGTGCGCAGGGGAGCACTGCGGGTTACCGCCCGGGCCAGATGCCAGAGCGACAGCCCCAGCGCGATCGTGAGTGCACCCCACAGGCCCAGCACCAAGGCATCGTCCAGAATACGCTCCAGGAAATACACCGTGGTACCCAGCAGAATAAACCCGAATACGGCTTTCACGCCGTCCATCCAGGCGCCGGGTTTCGGCAGTAAACCGGCACCGAAAGTGGCCAGCGCGATCAGTGGGGCACCCATACCCAGCCCCAGCGCCAACAGCGCGAGGCCGCCGAGCATGGCATCACCGGTGTCGGCAATATAAATCAGCGCGCCGGCCAGCGGTGCTGTCATGCAAGGGCTGGCCAGCAAGGCTGCCACCACGCCCATCCCGACTGCACTGGCCAGGCTGCCGCCGTGCTGATTGTTGCTGACCCGGTTCAGACGATCGCGAATGAACGCCGGCAACTGCAGCTCGTAAAGACCAAACATCGACAGAGCCAGCAGGATGAACACCACGGCGATGGAGATGATAAAGACAGGCGCCTGCAACATGGCCTGTAAATTGGCTCCGGCCAGGGCCGCGGCCACACCGAGCAGCGCGTAGGTGACGGCCATGGTCATCACGTACACGCCGGACAGTGCAAACGCGCGACCCCGCCCGGCCTCGTTGCCGACAATGACCGTCGACAGAATCGGGATCATCGGCAGCACACAAGGGGTGAATACCAGCAACAAGCCAAGGCCAAAGAATACGACCAGATTCCAGAGCAGCCCGCTCGACGCCAGCTGGCGGGTCAGAGACTCATCTTCGGCCACCGCCGTGTCGCCCTGTGTAGCCGGCGCGGCACTGGCCGTGGTCTCGTTGCTCGAGTCAACGGAAGGTCCGGAACCCGCAGTTTTGCCCGACGCTGACTGCGGCTCACCATTGAAATCCACCGTGGCTGATTGCGGCGGGTAGCATAGCCCGGCTTCGGCACAGCCCTGCCATGTAAGGTCCAGGCCGGACGCATCGCCGGCGTCGATCAGCAATTCTACGTTGTTGTAGAACACCTCCGACTCGCCAAAAAACTCATCGTGGATCAGCGTGCCCGAGGGAAACTGGATTTCCCCCAATGCGCCATCGACGCCTTCGATACTCATACGTTTCTTGTACAGGTAGTAGTCCGGCGCTATGTCCCAGCTCAGTGTCAGGGTGCCATCGCCGTTGTCTTCCACCTGGTACTGGAAAGCTTCCTGTACAGGCAGAAAATTATCTCCGCCACCAAACACTGACTGGCTCGCCGCCGGCCAGCTGGTTGCTAATGCCATCAGAGCGGATAAGATCGGTATCCAGAGTCGGATTGCTCGCACACGCTGCTCCTGTTGGTTCTGGTAAACATCTACGAATCGAGTGACCGAAGTCTGCGGCGGCCGGATTAAGACAGCATTAACAGCACCCAGAGTGAATCCACTGACCCGAGGAACCTCGCGCCCATGCACGTTTTACTGGTAGAAGATGATGATCTGGTAGCTTCCGGCCTGGAAGCCGGTCTGGAGCTGCACCACTGCACTGTTGACCGGGTGCGAACCACCCGCGAAGCCCGCGCCGCCATGGCTCAATTTGGTTGCGATGTGGTTATTCTCGACCTCGGGTTGCCTGATGGCGACGGCATGGGCCTGCTGCATCATTGGCGCCAGCAGGGCATTACCGCACCGGTGCTGATTCTTACCGCTCGGGATGCGGTGCCGGACCGGGTACGGGGTTTGGAAGCCGGGGCCGACGATTACGTACTCAAGCCTTTTGAGCTGGATGAGTTGGCGGCACGCCTGAACGCTCTCGTACGCCGGGCCGCAGGGCGGGCGGTGTCGGAAGTCTGTCACGGTGAGCTGAAAGTGCTGCCGGATGCCGGCCAGGTGTTTCTGCACGGCCAGTCTGTGGCTTTGTCGCGTCGTGAGCTGGCCTTACTGGAAAAGCTGATCAATGCCCGTGGTGCTGTGCTCAGTGAAGATCAGCTCAAGGATGGCCTGTACGGCATGGATTCGAGCGTCGAGAGTAACGCCCTGAACGTCCACATCTACCATTTGCGCCGCAAGCTTTACCGTGATGTCGTGATTACCGAGCGAGGACTAGGGTACCGGCTGGGGCCGCCGCCGGAGGTCCGGTCATGAGTTTGCAGAGCCGGCTGATCTGGTCACTCGGCAGTGCTTTTTTGGTGCTTTGGTTGTCGGTGGCCGCGCTGATGTATATGCACCTGGACAAACAGGTATCACATACTCTGGATCAGCGCCTCGCGTCGTCCGCCACCATGGTGGCCGGGCTGATCGCCCGGCAGCCTGAGATGCTGCTGTCTCAGCGCAGCAGCCCGTTACTGGTACATCCGGAAGTCGAGGGGGTCGCCTGCCAGATCCGCTCGGCTGCCGGCGAAGTGCTGCTGCAGACCAGTGGAGCCCGGGCGCAGTTTGCCGAACAGACACGCCCGGGGTTTAGCACCCGGGCGATCGGCGGCCAACAATGGCGGCTGTACACGCTGGATCAGAACGGCACTTTGATTACCACGGCTGACCGTATGTCGGAGCGGGTGGCCTTGGCCAACGGTATCATTCTGGTGATGGTTGTGCCTTTCACCCTGGCGCTGCTGGGCGGGCTGGCCGTGCTCTGGTGGGGTGTCCGGGGCGGGTTGCGGCCATTACAGGCTTTGCGCGATGAGTTGCGTCGACGAACACCCGAAAACCTCGAGCCGGTGAAAGTAAAGCGTGCGCCCGCCGAGCTGAGGCCGGTAGTCGACACATTGAACGGCCTGTTCGCGCGTGTTGCCGAAACTGTCGCCTGGGAGCAGCGTTTCGCCAACAGCGCTGCCCATGAATTCCGCACGCCGCTAACGGGCATCAAAACCCATCTGCAGGTGGCACAAAGGGTAGAGGGTGAGCGCCAGCATCAGGCGTTACTCAATGCAGAGAGAGGCGTCGCCCGCTTGCAATCGGTGACCGAACAGCTGTTGATGTTGTCGCGAATAGACCCCCAGGGTAAAGGCGCTGACGTCGGTTGCAAGATCGAGGAAATGATTGCCGACGCGCTGGAAGACTTGTCGCAGCAGGAGCGAATTCGGTTACCCGTGTCCATTCCCGAAACTCGGCTGGCCGTACCCCTGGCCCTTGGGGTAGTGGCTTTGCGCAACCTGCTGGAAAACGCCCTGAAATATTCCAGCGGCCCCTGCCAGCTTACACTTGCGCCATTTGTAGAAAACACCGGGGCCGCGCGGTTGCAGTTACAAGTGAGTGATCAGGGCGGTGAAAATGATGCGCATGCCGGGCGAGCGGGTCCGGAAAGTCATGGCCTTGGACTGGCGATTGTCGAAATGGTGGTCAGCCAGTACGGCGGCGGGTTGCTATCGACACAAAATGCTTCCGGAGGTATGGATTGGCAGTTGCGGCTACCGGTTAAACCGGACTTCTGATGTGTTCCCGTAAGCCGATGTCGATGTTGTTTGGGATAGACCACTACTTTGGTGTGTTATTCAGCCGGTTACAGGCACGATATACTTGCCACCCATAGTCAGCGCATTGATCTGCGGTAAAGGGTGTTTTGGATGAATCGACTGAATATAAGTCCGCTCACTGAGTCGGCAACTGTGTTGCGTCGCATCGCGGTGGTGTTGGGATCGGTGGGTTTGACTGCCATCTACTCGCTGTTGATCTTGCTGCGGGCTTTGGTCGGAAAACTGAATCGGCCGATTGTGGATAAGTATTGCCGGGAATGGTCGGCCACGTTGCTTAAACTGGTCAGGGCCAGCCTCACCGTTCGGGGCGAGGTGCCGGATTTTAACGATGGCCGGCGTTATATCATCATGTGTACTCATGCCAGCCACTACGACATCCCCATCAGTTTTGTCTCTTTGCCTGGTTCCATTCGAATGCTGTCCAAACAAGAACTGTCTCGCATTCCGTTGCTCGGGCAGGCCATGGCGGCGGCAGAGTTTCCGTGGATCAATCGCTCTAACCGCGCCGAGGCAGTCAGGGATTTGCAAAAAGCCAAAGCCATGATGGAAAGTGGCATAGTGCTCTGGGCCGCGCCCGAAGGTACCCGTTCCCCGGATGGCCAGCTTTTGCCGTTCAAGAAAGGGTGTTTCCATTTGGCGTTCGACACCGAGGCGGTCATTGTGCCAGTTGCCATTCGCGGGGTGCATAAGGTGCTGCCGGCTCGCAGCGTTCAGATCAATCTGGGGCAGCCGGTGGATGTTCGTGTAGGCGCCACACTCGATACGGCGGGCAAGAGCAAAGACGAGCTGCCAGACGTGATGGAAGAAGTGCGAGCGCGCATGCTGGAATTGCTGGGCGATGGTGAGCCGGAGTAATTCTCAGGCTCACCATAGATACTGATCAGGCGGCGGCAGCCACAGTGGAAAACAGGTAGCCGGTATATGCGACATAAGCGGTTAACAGCAGCGCACCATCGACCCGAGAAATCAGCTTGCGCCACCCCGTAAAGCCGAAGCCCATCACCAGCAAGGCGACGGTTAAACCGAGCATGAGTGTCCAGTCCCGATAAAGTACCTCGGGATCAACCGACAACGGCTGAATAGCGGCGGCCAGCCCGACCACGGCCAGTGTGTTGAAAATACCTGAGCCCAGTATGTTGCCTAGGATCAGATCATGTTCGTTCTTTTTCACGGCGGCTATGGCAGAAGCCAACTCGGGCAGCGATGTGCCAATGGCGACAATGGTCAGCCCGATCACCAGATCGCTGATGCCCAAAGCCTGAGCGATACTGACCGCACCCCACACCAGCATGCGGGAACTCACTACCAGTAGAATCAACCCGACCACCAGCCAGATAATGGCGTTTTTCAGCGGCATGGGGTGGGTGACCAGCTCCGAGTCAACGCCTTCTGCAAGCGGGTCCTCTTTGCCTTGGTAACCCTGATAAATTGACCAGCCCATGACTGCTGCGAACACCGCCAGTAAGACCCAGCCATCCAGCCGCGACAGCTCGCCATCCAATAACTGAACGCCCGCGATCAGTGTCAGCACCACCAGCAAAGGAAGCTCTTTGCGGATGACCTGAGAGTGCACCGCTATGGGGGCAATCAGGGCGGTGAGGCCCACAATCAGGGCAATGTTGGTGATGTTAGAGCCGTAACCGTTACCGAGCGCCAGCCCCGGATTGCCGTCAGACGCGGCCATGGCTGAAACGGCAAGCTCAGGTGCCGAGGTGCCGAAGCCGATAATCACCATGCCAATCAGCAGGGTAGGCATGCCCAGATGCTTGGCCGTGGCGGCCGCACCTTCCACAAATTTGTCTGCGCTCCAGACCAGCAACACCAGCCCGGCAATAATGGCACCTATAGCCATCAACATAGGAAGACCTCGTTAGTTCAGGTTGTCGCCGCAGGTTACGCAGGCGAGGTCACAGTTGGCGCACAAAGATACAGTAAGTGGGCGTTTCAGGTCAGCCCCCGGGCTATCGGAAATACCGCTATACGGGGTGATCCGCATTGGCCCCTGGCCGGTATCAGACTAAAGTGGCGCTGATATTGTTAACAAAACAGGCGAGAATTGCCGCAAACAACATAGTTTGCACGGCACGCATCGATTGACAATCGCAATTTATTATTCCGTTAAAAATCGGGATAATCGCGCTCAATCTCATACCGGAAGCATACGGCAGCGCCGTCTACCTCGCGCCCGACCGGCTTCCGACAGGCCGCTTTGCTGATCGTGGAGTGGCATCAGGCTTCAACACTAAGCTAGGGTGAAAACCAATGGCCGTAAGACAGGCAGACGTAGTGCTGGTCGGAGGGGGCGTCATGAGCGCTACTCTCGGCATGATGCTCAGGCAGCTGGATCCGTCTCTGGACATCGTCATGGTGGAGCGTCTTGACCACGTTGCCCATGAAAGCACCGATGGATGGAATAATGCAGGCACCGGCCACGCCGGCTACTGCGAGCTGAATTACACCCCCGAAACCGAAAACGGCGATGTTGAAATTGCCCGGGCTTTGCAGATCAACGCACAGTTCGAGGTTTCCCTGCAGTTCTGGTCTTACCTGGTAGAGCAGGGCATTCTGCCCGAGCCGTCCACCTTTATTAACCGCACGCCGCACCAGAGTTTTGTCTGGGGCGAGAAAGACGTGGCCTTCCTCAAGCGCCGTTTCCAGAAGCTGAAAGCCCACCACCTGTTCCGGGAAATGGAATACACCGAAAACCCGGAAGACCTGGCTGAGTGGATGCCACTGGTTGTCAGCAATCGGGACCCGATGCAGAAAGTGGCGGCTACCCGCATCAAGCACGGTTCCGATGTGGATTTCGGTTCCCTGACCCGCAGCATGGTGAAGTGGCTGGAAACCCAGCCCAATTTCGAACTGATGCTCAGCTGCCCGGTGCACTACATCGACCAGCGTGACAACGGCCGCTGGAAAGTCCGGGTGAAGAACCAGAAAACCGGTGAGCTGACCAAGCTGGAAGCCGGCTTTGTATTCCTGGGTGCCGGTGGTGGCGCGTTGCCGCTGCTGCAGAAGTCCGGTATTGACGAAGCCCGTGGTTACGGTGGTTTCCCGGTCAGTGGCCAGTGGCTGGTTTGCCAGAAACCGGATGTGGTCAAAGCCCACCATTCCAAGGTTTACGGCAAGGCGCCGATTGGCGCGCCGCCCATGTCGGTTCCGCACCTGGACACCCGGATCATCAACGGTGAGCCGGCGCTGCTGTTCGGGCCGTTTGCCGGTTTCACCACCCGCTTCCTGAAGCAGGGCTCGGTGTTTGATCTGTTCGGTTCGGTACGGGCGACCAACCTGCGGCCAATGCTGTCGGTGAGCAAGAGCAACATGGACCTTACCAAGTATCTGATCGGCGAAGTGTTCCAGTCCCACACTGACCGTGTGGAATCCCTGCGCAACTTCTTCCCGGATGCCCAGGAAGACGACTGGGCCCTGCAGATGGCTGGCCAGCGGGTGCAGATCATCAAGCAGACCGCCGAAGGTGGCGGCAAGCTGGAGTTTGGTACCGAGATCGTGGCGGCCAAAGACGGCTCGCTGGCGGCACTGCTGGGTGCATCACCGGGCGCGTCTACCGCAGCCAATGCCATGCTGAATGTGCTGGAGCGCTGTTTCCCCGAGAAGATGCAGTCTGCCGAGTGGCAGGAGCGCATGAAGGAGCTGGTACCGTCTTACGGCCAGACCCTGGTGGAAGACGAGCAGTTGCTGAACAAGGTGCGCGAGCGCACACTTTCAACCCTGAAGCTGGGCTGATACCGCAATAAAAACCGGGTGGCTGCGCACGCAAACCACCCGGTTTCCATCTTCCAGAATTTTCTCTCCCTGAAATCAGAGCTTGCTGAATGCTGCGTCGAAATCCTTTGCGGCAGCATCGGTAAATTCAAAGTTCTTGCGAATGTAGGCCAGTGTGGCCTTTTCGGTATCGGTTACGCCGGGGCCATCCTGGGCGGACTCGAATAAATCGGCAACCTCATCCTTCGATAACTTACCTTCACCACGCCCGGTTGTGTGCTTGCGGGCCAGATCGAGCAGTTCTTTTTCGTATTTTTGTCCGTCTATTGTTTCGTAAGCCATAACAACACCAACTCCGTTTTCAAGGATTCGATACCCGGGCAGCCTGTGGGGTTGCGCCGGATATGCGTGGGCGAAAGGCTGTGCCATCCAACTGGCCTATCGGTTTTATCCAAGCACAGGGTTCGGCGTTGTGCAAATATTGGGCAGGTTGTTTTGGTGGGGCTGAAACGAAAAAAGACTGCGTACGCGTAAATTCGTTTCGAGGCATTGGGAACTTTGCCTATTTAGCAACTACCTAGAAATCCTCGGTGGTTTCCGGTTTCGTATGTATGCGTCTAATCCGTGATCGAACTTTCCGGAAATGCCGGATGGTTCCAGTTCTTCTGGTCTTGGCAGTATGTGCAAAATTTGCAACAACTGAACTGCTCAGATTTCTTTAGCAGTTCAGTGTTGGAGCCAAGTGAAACAGACGAAGGAAATTGCATCCGGTGGCGCATCTATTTGCTGGCCCATAGAAAGTCGCCGTTGCGTTGACGCTTGGTGGACACCTAAAAGGTCTTATAAACGGTATCTCTACGGGCAACTGTGATCACGGTGACAACCACTTTCCCGTCGTCCACATGATAGACAAGGCGAAAGCCTTGGGATCGCAGTTTGATTTTGTAGAAGTCCGAAGATCCCTTTAGTTTATGCTTAGGGATCCTCGGGTTCTCCAGGCGGCGTTCCAGAATTTTCAGAAACTCTGCCTGGACGGTAGGGCTAAGCTTGCTCCATTCCTTGAGCGCTTTTCTCTTGAATTCCAGTTCGTAGCTCATTGATGCTCACCGGTATTGATTCATCATCCATGCGTTTGCGAGCTTCCTGGAGTAACCGGTAATCTTCAAGCTGCTCTTGCATCTGCTCGAATGTCTCGACAGGCACCATATAGGCTCTGGGTTTGTTATGACTCAGAATCACAACAGGTTCGCCATTAGCCTGATTGAGCACCTCATTCGGATTAGCCTTGAGCTCCGAAATGGTGGCCGCAAGTCTCGCAAATAGGCTTCTCATGTATTGCTTCCTCCGCGCCGTACTCATTCGTTGTAGCCCGTTCAACATCGTTAGTCTTCACATGCGATTATTCAGGGCACCTCATCATTTCCGTGGCACGGTTCCATGGTATCAAAATTCGATCGAAAAAAAGATCTAAATAAGGGGCTTTTTTAAATGCTTTGGCTTGCACAGGACGAAAATGTGAGGGCTGAAACGAAAAAAGCCCCGGAAGTCCGGGGCTTTTTTCTGGAAGGTGGTGGAGACGGCGTCACGCTAATAAGCCTTTTATAGCATTGATAAATAAAGCAAAGACTCTTGATGATTTTGTCTGTTACCCGCAATATTACCCGCAAAAGTATTTTGTGCTCGCAGTAGCTAGCCCCAAGCAGCTGAAAGACATACTGAATAAATGTATCTACAGTTGGCTGGCATTTCAACAAGATTTGACGCATTGCTACATAGTAGCTTGCTATCGTAAATTCGGTGTTTAAATTATATTAGAAATAATCTCATACATATATCAGCTCTGTGTAGTCGGTGTCTTGGGCGTGGGTGTGAGGACGAATGCCCAGCTCTAGCAACAGGCAATTCAAGCAATATCATTTTTTCACTCGCGCCGGGATGAGATGGTAGGGAGCTTTAGCCAGAGGGGAATGTCGGGAATATCGCCGAGTTCACCGTGCATGACCTTCGACGTACCTGCCGCAGTTTGTTGTCTGCTGCCAGCGTGCAGCCTGAGTATGGTCTGGGAAGCGATCGATGTAGAACCCTGGGTCGGCGCTATGTTATTTGAAGTGATCAACGCAATCTTACGATTGAGTCGACCAGCCACAGAAAAATTGACGCACAACAATCGAGAGGTTGATCTAAGCATATATTCAGGTTCGATTCAGGTAGATGCTGTTCAATGAAGGTGGCGTAAATCGAATTCGTTAAGGAGCTTCGCTATGAAGAGTTTTACCAGAGTAATCGCAATTTCTTTGATTATGGCTACACCGGTTGTCTGGGCGCAAGGTTCGGGTAACCAGCAGATGCCTGGTGGGATGATGATGTCCCCGGAGCAGATGCAGCAAATGCAGCAGAACATGTCCCGCATGCAGGAGATGGCGCCTAAAATGCGTGGGAGTTCCGGACAAAACCGGCAAAAGCTCATGCAGGAACATATGGAACTCATGCAAGAGCAGATGCACATGATGCGGGGCGGCATGATGGGCAGGCAAGGAATGATGAATGGTCAGGGAATGATGAATAACCCAGGAATGATGAATCGCCAAGGAATGATGCACGGTCAGGGGATGCAGGGAAATTCGAGCCAAGGCAACCCTGCTATTAAATCAGAAGACCGCGTTCAGTTTATGGAAAAACGGATGGATCAGATGCAGCTGATGATGGAGCAAATGCTGGAGCATCAGAAGGAACTGCAAGATAGCGCAAAGTGACACCCTGACGATTCCGGGGTTACCGTGGGGTGCCCCGACAATGCCGGATAATGCATGGTGGTCGGCTCTATGCCCCGACCCTGACGGCATTGTTCGGATCCTCAGGATAGAAGTCGGTATGACGGTCGTGGATCTGTGTTGTGGCGACGACTGCGCTGGAATGTCTGAGGAAGAAAAAAATCGATTTCGAGGCGAAGATTGTTGAACCACTAAAGCGATGAAGACGCTCGTTGGAGCGTTCTACTTCCTGCACGTGGCCTGAATCGCAAGAAGAGCGTTATGACTGAAGATGAGAAAAACATGGGTAAACCCGACTGAAGGAGAAACGTTATGCAACATGGATGGGAAATGATGCCCTGGTACGGAATGATTTTCGGCCCGATCATGATGATTTTGGTGCTTGCCACAGCCGTCACGGTTGTGATTCTGCTCGTCCGTTGGTTGGGCGGGGGCTCAGGGGCGCCGTTTCACGACAACCGGCAATCATCTAAGGCAGCGCTCGATATCCTCAAGGAACGCTTTGCGAAAGGAGAGATCGATAAGGACGAGTTCGAAGAGAAGAAGCGTTTACTTTCGGATTGAGGGATTTCACGTGCCGCTATTTATGGCGGACTAAACCTTAAGGGGGATTCGGATTAAATGGTTGTTCTTACCCCTGCACGAGAATGGGACAGACATTTCATCGGATCTTCCGGTTGATGCTTCAGCCTATCACTGAGGCAGGCTTCGCTCGCTGATTCCAGCAAGAATCCCGCAAGCCTCAACTTCCCGGCCATCGTTGCAACTCCCTCTCAATGAAACCAGTTGCTTCTCAAGCGTTTGCAGCGCTGTTATCTGCGACCGAACATGAGAGATGTGGTCATCGAGCAAGGTGTTAACGGCAGCACAAGGCTGGTGAGGGTCGTTCTGATAGCTCTGTAGTTCATGAATCTCTGTTAGTGACAGGTTCAGAATTCGGCAGCGACGGATGAAGGCCAGCAGCTCAGCATGCTTTTCGGTATAAACACGGTAACCATTCTCCTGCCGATCCGGTGGCGGTAACAAGCCTTGCTGCTCGTAGAAGCGGATCGTCTGTGTATCTACCTCCACTAACCGTGCCAATTGGCCAATGCGCATCGAGCTCCTCCTCCGCGAATACTTTATCCGGTTGACCTTATAGTGGCTATATGGTTTTTAATGGTAGCACAAGGTTCTTCAAGTGGAGTCGTTTCGTGAGTAAAACCTGTGGTGACCAAAGTGGCTGTGAAGCAACGCCTGCAGCGGATATCGACATGCCGATTTCTCCCAAAGCATCAGGAGAATGGGTGAGCGAATATGCAGTACCGAAAATGGACTGTCCGTCAGAAGAGCGGTTGATCCGCTTGGCCCTAAACGGTTTTGACGAGATTCGAACTCTATCCTTTGACCTGTCAAACCGTCAGTTGAAGGTGGTACATAATGGCGAGGTCGAGCCCATCACCGCGAAGCTGCAGAGCTTGGGGCTAGGGGCGTCTCTTCAGGAGACCGTTGCAGCCGATCCAGAGGCAATCAAGTCCGCCGAGAAGTCTGTGGCCTCCGCTAGGCAAGAGTCCGGCACCCTGCGCTGGTTGCTCGGCATCAACGCCCTCTTGTTTGTGGTGGAAATGACTGCCGGTCTAATCGCACAATCAGCCGGCTTGATTGGAGAATCTCTCGACAATTTTGCCGACGCTGCCGTATATGGCCTTGCCCTTTATGCCGTTGGGCATACTGTAAAGATGCAGTTGCGTGCTGCGCATCTAGCCGGTGTGCTCCAACTGATTTTGGCTCTCGGAGTACTCGTAGAGGTAGTGAGACGTTTCGTATTCGGTAGTGAACCTGAATCGCTGATGATGATCGTTATCGCATTCGTCGCATTGATCGCCAATACCAGTTGTCTGCTGCTGATATCCAAACACAGAGAGGGCGGCGCACACATGAAGGCAAGCTGGATATTCTCCGCCAATGACGTGGTGATTAACATAGGCGTCATTATCGCTGGAGCCCTGGTTGCGTGGACTGGATCCAATTATCCAGATCTGATTATCGGCGGCATTACTGGAATCATTGTGCTTAACGGTGCCAGGCGAATTCTGGCGCTTAAGGCGTGAATCCACGGTTACAAGAAATTTGGAGGTATGTATGAAGAAGATTCTTCTTGGTTTGGGAATATCAGCAACTCTCATTTTGCCAATATATGTATATGGACAAATGGGGATGATGGAGGGAAGAGGCATGATGGGCGGAAAAGGTATGATGGAAGGAGGTATGATGAATATGTCAATGATCAGGCATCGCTTCGTCATGCGAAATGGTATCGATGAAAAATATGCAAACAAAGTAGACCCTCTGCAAAGCACCTCAAATAATATCAAAGAAGGGAAAGTGCTATATGAAAACAACTGCGCAAGCTGTCATGGAACATCAGGACAAGGTGACGGTGAGGCTGGTATAAATTTAACTCCCAGGCCATCCAACATTGCGATGTTTAGTAAGATGCCAATGGCAACTGATGGTTATCTATTCTGGACAATTTCTGAAGGCGGGGTTCCATTGCAAACGGCAATGCCCCCTTTTAAGAGTGCTCTAAAAGAAGATGATATTTGGAAAATAATTCTCTATCTTCGTCAGCTATAGCAACCTAACCCGGATTTCTCATAGTTACCCAGCAAGTCTCGCAGACTGAGCGGGTTACCGCCATGGCCGCTCAGGTGCGGTCATGAACGCCTAATAATTGATCAGTTTCTATTGCTTGGACGCACTGCCCCCTTTCCCCCATTGCATCGGGCCGGGGGAGCCCGGGCATCTACCCCGGAACCAGGCGGCGTACCAGATCCGTGAGTTCGTCTTTGTAGGGGTAGCTATCACTCATCAGCACCCGGATTCGGCGGGTATTGCGGATGATGACCGCGCCAACCTTGATCAGCTTCAGCCGCAGGTTGTTGGCGCTCATCCGCTCGAACGGCGTCTTTTTCAGGTGCGCTCGTAACCGCTCGAACAAGGTGTAAGCGAAGCCGGACAGGATCAGCCGCCATTGATTGGTCCACCACTGAACGCTCGACGTTCGATCCGCGAACAGATACAGCTGCTGATCCTTGATCCGGTTTTCCATATCGCCTCGGGCGCAGTACTGTTCGTAATAGAGCTTAAAACCGTCGTCATAGCGGGAGCTGATGACAAAGCGAGGATTGGAGCCAAGCTCGCCTTCTTCCAAGCGGGCCACCACCCAGCGAGGGAACTTCCAGGAATGCGCCTGGTACCGGAACCGATAAGTGGCGGAGACTTTTTCACCGACTTTCTGGTGCGTGTCACGGACCAGTTGTGATGGCGCCTCCACGTCTTTAATCAACCGGCTGTTTTTGCTGATGCCGACCAGGTAATCCACATTATTCCGGTCGCACCAGCTCAATAGACGAGGCCGATAGAAGCCACTGTCACCCCGGAACACGATGCGTGTATCGGGCCAATATTGCCGGATAAACTTCACCAGCAGAGCCAGAATGGCCCAGCTGTGTCGGCTGTCACTGCGGTTGCTGGTGCGCAGGTAGCTCACCAGCAGGTGACGGCCGCAGAACACGTACAGCGGAAAGTAACAGTGGTGGTCGTAATAAGCGTTAAAGAACTTGCCGGGCTGGTCGCCATGAACGGGGATATCGGTACCGTCAAAATCCAGCACGATTTCCTTCGGCGGTGTCTCGTGCTGTTCGATAAAATGCTGCCATAGCAATTCGTGGGCCTTGACCACCGAGTGTCTGTCTACTTGCTGTTCCATCCGGCACAGCGTGGATTTACCGGCTAAATCGCTCTCTTTACCAACCGCGGTTTGCAGGGCCTGATCAAAACGCAGCGCCTCATGATCGTTCAGGTCTTCGTATCCTGCCGCCACGCCGAAGACTCGTTGCCGAGTCATGGTTTCCAGCTTGTGCCGCACCAGCATTGGATTCCGTGAATCGTTAAGCACCGAGGCCAGACGCTGAGTCAGGCGGTGTTGTTTGTCGACTTCCCGAAGCAGGAGCAACCCGGCATCGGAGGTGATATGACCACCGGAGAAATCGGCTTCAATTTTACGGCGAACGAGTGGCGAGAAGGTCAGTTTTTCAGGTACCATTTTGGAAGCGGCTGTTGGTGCTTTGGTGATGGTGTAAGGTCCTGAAACTATAGCACTTTCAGCCGCTTCTTTTTATGCCGCATGAGAAATTCGGGCTAGCTGCTCGCCATTGCTCTCGATTCGGCTGAACCGGTCTGGATCACTTACCCCTTCAGCGGTAACTAGCAGAAATATGAAGAACAGTTTTTCATCAGCTTTCAGGTCAGGAGTGAATGAAAGCAGACATCGTATCGAGGAGTGTGTTGCCACTAAAATACCCATTAAAATAGAGAATAAACGAATCATTAAACAAGTTAGTATCTATTAAAATCCAGAATAAACGAACTAAAAAAGTCATTAATAACGTTTTTAGTTCATAATAATTGCAAATTTGCTGCGTTTATTTTTCGTTCGCCATTCGTTTTTAATGGCTTTATAATTGAGTTTCACCGTTAAAACGAGCGGTTGCGTGGTTAGCCGTCGGCATCTGTACCAACTCAATGGTGCAGTAATTTAGGTTCGTCATTTCTAAGGTAGTGTTACTAAGGAGTTCAAAAGTAAGCGAACATGATGTATAATAAAAACATTGCTCGCGGACTATATCGGATATCAGCTCTTATGCGCCATGACGACGGTCGTAAACTGGACCATAAAACTCTGGAAGCAC
>NZ_JAJSPB010000035.1:0-33841 GCF_021282325.1 Marinobacter sp. G11 | reverse complement strand
GCCTTGTCAACCGTTGATTTCGAATAATTTCTGAAGCAATTTTTCGAATACTTTCAATCGGTTATCGCTGAGGTTTTGCTCCGTTTCCGGCGTTGCCCCTCAAGCGAGATGCGCATTCTACAGACCTCAGCACAGGTGTCAACGGTTGCCTTAAACTTTTTTGAAAAGTCCTTTTCGCCGCCAACGCTCCGACTACCGGCACATCATTAAAGCTCTACTTTAACAGCGCCCGCGACAGCTAAAGCACGCTGCCGGGCTTCCTCTAAAGAGTTTGCCTTTGCCAGTGCCACACCCATACGACGACGCCCCTTCAACTCCGGCTTGCCAAACAACCGTAACTGGGTGTCCGGCTCAGCAAGTGCCAGCTCTACTCCACTGTATGAGACATCAACTGACTCACCTTCAGGAAGAATGACCGCCGACGCCGTTGGTCCTTGCTGGCGAATTACCGGAACAGGCAAACCAAGAATGGCCCGGGCGTGCAGGGCAAACTCGGACAGGTCCTGGGACATCAGGGTAACCAGGCCAGTATCGTGTGGCCTCGGGGATACTTCCGAGAACCAGACCTGATCGCCCTTCACAAACAGCTCCACACCATAGACACCGTAACCACCCAGGTTGTCGGCAACCGCCCGGGCAATTTCCATGGAGCGCTCAAGTGCTTTGGGAGCCATAGGGTGCGGCTGCCAGGATTCCCGGTAATCACCATCTTCCTGGCGGTGCCCGATGGGATCGCAGAACGAAACGCCATCACGGTGGCGAACCGTCAGCAGGGTGATCTCATAATCGAAGTCCACAAAGCCTTCGATGATGACACGCCCCTTCCCTGCCCGGCCACCGGTTTGGGCATACTCCCAGGCCGCTTCTATCTCCGCATTGTCTCTTACCAGGCTCTGCCCCTTACCCGAAGAACTCATCACCGGCTTGACTACCAATGGCAGGCCAATCTCTTCGACGGCAGCCAGGTACTCCTCGCGGCTGCCGGCAAACCGGTAGGCTGAAGTGGGCAACTCCAACTCTTCCGCAGCCAGGCGGCGGATACCTTCGCGGTTCATCGTCAGATTGACGGCACGCGCGGTCGGAACAACCCTGTACCCTTCTTCTTCAAGCCGCACCAGCTCAGCCGTTGCGATGGCCTCGATTTCAGGAACAATCAGGTGCGGGCGCTCTTTTTCAATGACAGCCCTCAGTGCCGCGCCATCGAGCATATCAACCACATAGCTGCGGTGGGCGACCTGCATGGCCGGTGCATTTTCGTAGCGATCCACGGCAATCACTTCCACACCGTATCGCTGCAGCTCGATTACCACTTCTTTACCAAGCTCGCCTGAGCCGCAAAAAAGCACGCGTGTTGCACCAGGCTTCAGCGGTGTACCAATCCGGACAGTCTGCTCTGAACCAGTCATTGAATCTGTCTTCCTGTGTATAGATTAGATAGCAACTTTCTTTTCACGCTCAGCCACTTTTCGAAGAACCTCCCGGCGCTCCTCGTCTGTCATCATGGTCCAGCGCAGTATTTCATCCCCGGTTCGCTGACAGCCTATGCAGGTGTCATTCTGGTCCAGCGCACAAATGCTGACACAGGGGGAGCGAACTCTATCGGCAGTTTTCATGGTTAAATCTCGACTTGCTGCAGATCAGCCAGGTAACGCTCGGCATTCTTCACGTAGTGGGCTGCACTGAACTCCAGCATTTTCTTCTGGCTGTCATTCAGCTCACGACGAACCTTGCCCGGGGAACCGATCACCATGGAGCCGTCCGGAATTTCCATCCCTTCCGGGATCAAGGTGTTCGCACCAATCAGGCAATGCTTGCCGATCTTTGCGCCATTGAGCACCACCGCATTAATGCCAATCAGCGAATAATCCCCGATCTGACAGCCATGCAGCATCGCCTTGTGCCCGACGGTCACGCCGCGTCCAATTGTAAGTGGAATTCCCGGATCGGTATGCAGAACCGAACCGTCCTGGATGTTTGATTCCGGGCCTATGGTGATCAACTCGTTGTCGCCACGAATCACCACATTGAACCAGATACTGGATTTCTCCATCAGCTTGACGCTGCCAATCACGGTGGCGTTGTGGGCGACAAACTGGCCATCGCCGTCTTTTTCGGGCTTTCGCTGACCCAGGCTATAAAACATAGAACTCCTCCGTCACCCTACCGGGGCGGCTCAAGAATATCGATGCCGGCATCGTACACAGCATTCAGAAAATCGACCAGAACCACGGCCGACAAACCCCATATCTGATAACGCTCCCAGCGATAGCATGGCACGTAAAGGGTATTGTGCTGGAAGCTCAGGGTATTCGTTCGTTCCCGCTTGTCCTCGAGGAAAAAAGAAACCGGAACACGGAAGATACTTTCAATTTCTGCCGGATTTGCCTGTAACGGGTGATCAACCGGCACCAGGCCCACGTATGGAGTTACGACAATCCGGTGCAAAGACATCACCTGGCTGAGCGGCGCAATGAGCCGAACCTGGTCCGGCGGCAGGCCGATCTCTTCATGGGTCTCCCTCAACGCGGTTTCCGCCAGGGAAGCATCTTCGGGATCCCGCTTGCCCCCCGGGAAAGCAACCTGCCCGCGGTGGGTTTTCATATGCTCGGACCGGAGCGTGAAAATGATCTCGGGGTTGCGGTGATTATCGGTGACCGGAACGAGCACGCCGGCTTCGGGGTAATCCAGGGCCAGTTGCCTGGGGGCGTATTTGGACAACCGTTCGGTTAGCAGGTCTTCCACTCTTTACTCCGGTTACTTGCCAATATTGAGTGAGACACAGGCAGTCCGGATCGTTAAACTGACTACCAACGGACACTCAGTATACGGGGAAAACAATGAAGTATTGCAGCACATGCGGCCAGCCGGTTGAACAACGTATTCCAGAGGGAGATAACCGGCATCGCTATGTTTGCGTCAGCTGCGAGACCATACATTACCAGAACCCGCGCATTGTTGCCGGCACGGTTCCGGTGTGGGAAGGCCAGATTCTGTTATGCAAGCGCGCGATCGAACCCCGCTATGGCTACTGGACCCTGCCTGCAGGATTTATGGAAAACGCCGAGACCACCATGGAGGCAGCAGCCCGGGAAACCCGGGAAGAAGCCCTGGCGGAAGTTACCATCCATGGTCTGTACTCGATTATTGATGTCCCCCACATCAACCAGGTGCACATGTTTTATCGCGCCACCCTTACAGACGGACAATTCGGCGCCGGGCAAGAGTCCCTGGAATCAAAGCTGTTCACCCCCGACGATATCCCCTGGGACGAAATTTCCTTTCCTACCGTACGAAAAACCCTTGAGCTGTTCCTCAGTGATATGAAGAGCGAAAGCTATGGCGTGCACATTAAAGACATTCGCCACCCGATGGCGAAGAAGGACTGATCAGAAGTCTTCCAGCCGGAAAACCTCGTACGCGGGCTCCTCATAGGGGTGAGCCTGCTTCAGCGCCGCAACCGCCTTGCCGATCACCGCATCATCGCAAACCAGCTCGACCTTGTACTCCCATACAGTCTCCAGCTCGCCCTGACTCCCCAAAAAAGGATCACTTCCTGCCAGCGGACGAAACTGGCCCTGCCCTTTGCATTGCCAGGCACACTGATCGTAATCACCGATCTTCCCCGCACCGGCATCGAACAGGGCCTGCTTGGTTGGCCCCAGATGACTCTCCGGCACGAAGTAACATAACTTGTACATAGCCCGCTCCAGATTGATCAAGTTTCGCTCAGCATTAGGGTTTCCAAACTTACCCACAGTTTCTGTGGATAACTCTGGGGATAGTTTCTGGGAATCCGTCCCTGAGCCCCATTGTTACTGACCTTTCCTTAAACTGGCGACAAAATCGCCCATTTAATTTAATCGTTATCTTTCAATAACTTATATTTGTCGAACAAAAATCAGGCGTAAATCTCTGACTCTGTTCACAGATCACACAACGCACCCGCAAAAATGTGCATAAAGTTCGCGAGTCAAGACCTTGACTGACAAGTTTTCGGACTTTTTACACAAAAAAACCGGCCTGAAGGGTGCTTCCAACAGAAGCTCTTCAGGCCGGCTTTGTCAAGACGGACTCAGGGGTTGATCAAGCCAACCAGCGTCTCGCATTTCTGAACATACGCATCCAGGGGCCGTCTTCCTGCCAGCCATCCGGGCGCCAGGAGTGCTGAACCGCACGGAATACCCGCTCGGGATGCGGCATCATGATGGTCACCCGGCCATCACGGGTGGTAACACCGGTAATGCCCGCCTCGGAACCGTTCGGGTTGTAGGGGTAACGAGTCGTCGCCTCGCCACGGTTGTCCACGTAACGCATGGCTACCAGCTCATTTTCGATGAGCGCCTGGGCGTTATTAGCTGCGGCAAATTCAATCCGACCTTCACCGTGGGCCACAGCGATCGGCATCCGGGAACCGGCCATGCCGTCCAGGAATGCAGACGGAGACTGCGCTACTTCCACCATCACCAGGCGAGCTTCAAACTGCTCAGACTGGTTACGGACAAAGCGAGGCCAGCCTTCGCTACCCGGAATCAGCTCGTGCAGGTTCGACAGCATCTGGCAACCGTTGCACACGCCCAATGCCAGCGTGTCCTGGCGATTGAAGAACGCGGCAAACTGATCCCGAACGCGGTCATTGAACAGGATGGACTTGGCCCAACCTTCACCGGCACCCAGAACGTCACCGTAGGAGAACCCGCCACACGCCACCAGGCTCTGGAAATCATCCAGGGTGATGCGGCCAGAGAGCAGGTCGCTCATGTGCACGTCTGTTGATTCAAAACCGGCACGATCGAAGGCAGCTGCCATTTCAACCTGGCCGTTTACGCCCTGCTCACGCAGCACAGCCACTTTCGGCCGGGCGCCGGTGTTGATGAACGGCGCGGCAACGTCTTCGTTAATGTCGAAGGTCAGCTCGGCGTTCAGGCCGGGGTCTCCAGCGTCCAGCAGGTTATCAAACTCGTCCTGGGCACAGTCCGCATTATCGCGCAGCGACTGAATGCGATAGCTGGTTTCCGCCCACAGGCGCTGAAGCTCTGTGCGGGACTCATCCACCACACTGTCGCCGGCAAAGGTCAGGCGCACGCGGTCTTTATCGTTCAGGGTACCCACCACACTGGTGTGGTCGCCCAGACCAGCCGACGAGAACTGCTGCAGAACAAACTCGGTGTCGTCACGACGCACCTGAATGACTGCACCCAGTTCTTCGTTAAACAGCTCGCGGGCAAATTGCGAGCTGTCTTCCGCCAGGCCGTCCAGCTTGATATCCACACCGGTGCGGCCGGCAAATGCCATTTCTGCCAGTGTGACAAACAAACCGCCGTCAGAACGATCGTGATACGCCAGCAGTTTACCGTCGCCGTTCAGGCCCTGGATCACCGCAAAGAAGGCCTTGATGTCTTCCGGGTCGTCCAGGTCTGGCGCTACGGCACCTACCTGGCGATAAACCTGCGCCAGTGCAGAGCCACCCAGGCGGTTCTGGCCGGCAGCCAGGTCAACCAGGATCAGGTCGGTTTCACCGGCATCTGTTCTCAGCTGGGGCGTCAGTGTGCGGGCTACATCGGTAACCGGCGCAAAGCCGCTGACAATAAGAGACAGCGGCGCAGTCACGCTCTTCTGCTCACCGTTGTCTTCTTCCCAGGTGGTTTTCATGGACATGGAGTCCTTGCCCACCGGGATGGTAATACCAAGTTCCGGGCACAGCTCCATACCGACTGCGCGCACAGTCTCGTAGAGATTCTCGTCTTCACCCGGGTGACCGGCTGCGGCCATCCAGTTCGCAGACAGGCGAATATTCGAAAGTTTTTCGATCGGCGCCGCGGCCAGGTTGGTAATTACCTCGCCCACCGCCATACGGCCCGAAGCCGGCGCATCAATGACGGCAACCGGTGTGCGTTCGCCCATAGCCATGGCTTCGCCGGCACGCACATCAAAGGAGGCAGCGGTAACCGCCACATCACTCACCGGCACCTGCCAGGGGCCAACCATCTGGTCACGGGCCACAAGGCCGGTAATTGTGCGGTCACCAATGGTGATCAGGAAACTCTTGGACCCCACAGACGGCAAACGCAGAATACGGCGAATGGCATCATGGATATCGATCTTGGTGGAATCGAACACCGGCTTGGTGAACGAAGAGCGGGTGATGCTGCGGTGCATTCTCGGCGGCTTGCCGAACAGCACTTCCATCGGCAGGTCCACCGGCTTGTCGTTAAAGTACGAATCGCCCAGTTCCAGGTGGTGCGCTTCGGTGGCTTCACCGATCACCGCATAGGGGCAACGCTCGCGACGGCACAGGGAATCGAACAGGTCGATATTCTCCGGCGCCACGGCCATTACGTAGCGTTCCTGGGATTCGTTACACCAGATCTCCAGGGGCGACATTCCGGGCTCGTCGCTCGGAATATCCCGCAATTCGAACTTGCCGCCACGGCCGCCGTCTTTGACCAGTTCCGGCATGGCGTTAGACAAACCACCCGCACCCACGTCGTGAATAAAGCAGATCGGGTTGTCATCGCCCATTTGCCAGCAGCGGTCGATCACTTCCTGGCAGCGACGTTCCATTTCCGGGTTGTCCCGCTGAACCGAGGCAAAGTCCAGGTTTTCGTTACTGGAGCCAGAGTCCATGGAAGACGCCGCGCCACCACCCAGGCCGATCAGCATAGAGGGGCCACCCAGTACAATCAGCTTGGCGCCAACCGGGATATTACCCTTCTCCACATGATCTTCGCGGATGTTACCCAGACCACCGGCAATCATGATGGGCTTGTGGTAGCCGCGCACTTCCTCACCGGCTGCACCGGGCACCTTCTCCTCGAAGGTACGGAAGTAGCCGGCCAGGTTCGGACGGCCGAATTCGTTGTTGAACGCAGCGCCGCCAATCGGGCCTTCAATCATGATATCCAGCGGTGAGGCAATGCGATCCGGCTTACCGTAGCCGATCTCCCAGGGCTGCTCATCGCCGGGAATATTCAGGTTGGAAACCGTGAAGCCCGACAGGCCGGCCTTGGGCTTGGAACCCCGACCGGTCGCGCCCTCATCACGGATTTCACCACCGGAGCCGGTAGCGGCACCGGCAAACGGCGAGATAGCCGTGGGATGGTTGTGGGTTTCCACCTTCATCAGAATGTGTACCGGCTCCTTGTTGTAGCCGTACACACCGGTTTCCGGATCCGGGAAGAAGCGCCCGGCCACACTGCCTTCGATAACCGACGCGTTATCTTTATAGGCCGACAACACGCCTTCGCTGTTCATCTCGAAGGTGTTGCGGATCATGGCAAACAGGGATTTCTCCTGGCCTTGCCCGTCGATATCCCAGGACGCATTGAAAATCTTGTGGCGGCAGTGCTCCGAGTTGGCCTGCGCGAACATCATCAGTTCCACGTCGGTCGGATCACGCTCAAGGCCGGTGAACGACTTCACCAGGTAGTCAATCTCGTCATCCGCCAGTGCCAGGCCCAGCCGGGCGTTGGCTTCAACCAGGGCATCACGGCCGCCGGATAACACCGGCACACGGCCCAGCGGGCGGGGTTCGTCGTGGCTGAACAGCAGCACCGCACCGCCGGTTTCGTGGAAGACGGTCTGGGTCATGCGGTCGTGCAGCAGGGCGGCAATCTTTTCCCGCTGCTCCAGGCCCAGCTTACGGCTGGACTGCACATAATAGGCAATACCACGCTCGATACGGCGAATCTGGCGCAAGCCGCAGTTGCGGGCAATGTCCGTGGCCTTACTGGACCAGGGCGACAGGGTGCCCGGCCGCGGCACCACAAGGAACAAAACCCCTTCAGGTTCTTCAACCTGCACACTGGGGCCGTATGTCAGCAGCCTGTCCAGAATCGCGTGTTCCGCGTCGGAGAGGTCATCATCGAGATCCACAAAGTGCATGAACTCGGCATACACATGGGCTACATCCGGAACAATATCCTGGATCCTGGAGTGCAACTTGCGGGAACGGAAAGGCGAGAGCGCGGGAGCGCCGCGAAGTTCAAGCATGATATCAACCTGTATCGCGCGAAATCGGGAGACGTCTGAAAGGCGGCCATGATACTCGAAACGGGCGGCAGGATACAGCTTCAGGTAGCCGGCCGGAAAAGCCTACAATTGACATTGTTTTGCACATGGATTGAACAGATCAATTGACCACCTTCCGGCAAGGAGGGATCATTCACCTGACTGCATGGAACGTCGAATGATGCGGAGCGCAGGGATTTGTCACGATTGATCAGCACCTTTAAAACCAGCCACAGGCCTGTGGCCCTGATTCTGCTGGCTGCACTGGCAGTCAGCGGCTGCTCCCGGCCGACTGCCCTTCAGGACGTTCGCAACGAAGGTGCCCTGCACGTTATTACCCGTATAGCTCCTTCTATTTATTACCAGGAACGGGAAACCACAACCGGGTACGACTACGAACTGGTCAGCGACTTTGCCCGGGAACTGGGCGTAGAGCTGAGAGTCCGTGTTGCTGAAGACAACTCCGAAATCCTCTCGGTTCTTTCCCGAAACTACGCCCACATCGGTATGGCCGGGCTCGCCAGACTGCCGGAGTTCGAAGGCAAGTTCCACACCGTGCCCACCGGCATCAATGTTCAGTCCGTCGTGGTCTACCACCGGGATGCGGACAGGCCAGAAACCCTCGACGACCTGCAGGGCGATACCGTCCACATGCTGGCTGACAGCAACCACGAACACCTGCTTGAAGCACGGGAAGGCGAACCAGCGCCGGTTATTGCCGTTCACTCTGAAATCGATGCAGCCGGCCTTCTGGCCCGGGTGGAAACCGGGGAATTCGCCTACGCGGTGGTTTCATCGAACGAGCTCGACCTGAACCACGTCTTCTTCCCCGACGTCTACGAAGGCTTCGCCCTGAACGAACCTGAAGAACTGGTTTGGCTGTTCCCGGCGGAACAGGACGATTCGCTGGCCAATGCCGCCGCCAGTTTCATGGAAGCCCAGCGTGATAGCGGCCAGATGGAGCAGCTGGCCGAGCGTTTTTATGGCCACCTGGACCGGCTCAATTTTGTGGGCGCCCAAACCTTCATGGCCCACGTGGACAACCGGCTGCCCACCTACCAGACCACTTTCGAAAGCTACGCCCGGGAAACCGGCCTGGACTGGCGCCTGCTTGCAGCCATCGGCTACCAGGAATCCCATTGGCGCGCCAATGCGGTCTCCCCCACCGGCGTGCGCGGGCTGATGATGCTTACCCGCACCACCGCCAACTATATCGGCGTGAGTAACCGCCTGGACCCCGAGCAAAGTATCAAAGGTGGCGCCCTGTATTTCCTCCGGGTGCTCGAGAAAATTCCCGACCGGATTCCGGAACCGGACCGCACCTGGTTTGCCCTCGCCTCCTATAACGTGGGCTATGGCCACCTTGAAGATGCCCGACGGTTAACGGAATCGGCAGGTAAAAACCCGGATCGCTGGATGGATGTGAAGGAATTCCTGCCGTTGCTGGCCCAGAAGGAATGGTACACCAAAACCCGCTTCGGTTATGCCCGTGGGCACGAGCCGGTGACCTACGTGCAGAACATCCGTCGCTACTACGATGTGCTGGTAAGGGTCACGGAACCGGAGCTGCCAGAACCGTCTGAAACCGATGTAGACCTCGCCGCCCTGAATCCCAGAGATGAAAGCGCCGAAGATGGAACCAATGGTTCCGACAACGCGGACAATCCAGAATCGGGCTCACCCAGCCTGCGAGCCGCACTGCCGCCTGAGCTGGGGCTGATCCCACCCACCCTGTAATCCGGCTAACCGGGTTACTCGTCTTCGGGAGCCCTCGCTTCCAGTGCCCGCTCAACCTGTGAATGGGAAAAGCCCCTCCCGGCCAGAAACCGTGCCTGTCGCAACTTTTCTTTCAGGTCATCATCCAGCCTTGCCAGCCCGAACCGCCTTTCCCTCAGGCGCACTGCCGATGCCAGCCATTGCTCTTCGGTGGTTTCACTGAGGCACCCGGGGCTGAAATTCACCCCACGCTGCTGCAAGTCCGCCAGGATTCTCAGGGGCCCGTAGCCCGCATCCATCCGTTGCCGGGCAAACACATCGGCAAAACGGTGATCATCCAGCCATCCTTCATCCTCGTATTCATCGAGGACTGTGTTGATCAGTGCCGGCTCAATCTTCCGTTGGCGAAGTTTCAGCGCCAGCTCGTGGCGACTGTGTTCACGCCGAGCCAGCAGGCGCAGCGCCACCGAGCGGGCCTTGTAATCCTGGTCTTCGGGATTTTCATCTCTTTTTGCCATACAGCCCCTTTCCGCGATGGCTTGCAAAACGCTAGACTACCGGCCGATTTCACACACCGCCCGGCACACCCGACCGTGCCTGTGGCCGGTGGCAGCACACTTTGCCGCCACCGCAGACTGGTTTCAATCCCGAAGGATACCTTTATATGGCTGCATTCATTCAGAGACTGTTCAAATCCCGCAAGGCAACCCCGGCAAGCGCTCCGAAAAACAGCACGCCAAAAGCGGCCGAGGCCAGCCAGCAGGAAGCCCAAAACGAACGACAGCTTCTGCGGGAATCCCAGGAAAACCAGCTCAGAAACAATCCGCCACAGCCCGAACTCGCCCAGCTTGCCATTGACGGCGTAACCGCTGCCATTCGCCTGGAAGCCGCCAACGGCCTTCAGCAGGAAGAGCTCCTGCAGCAGGTGCTCAAGCAGGCCAAGGGCCGGGACAAGGGTGTCTACCAGGCAATCAAGCAAAGCCTGCAAACCGTGAAAGACCAGCAGGCCGCCGAAACCGCCGTACAACAGCGTATCGAAGCCCTGATCACCCAGGTACAGGACCAGGCCCGCAGTGAAGACACCAAGCTTTACGAAGCCCGGCTCGACGCAGCACAGGAAAGCTGGCGCAGCGTTGAAGCCAGCGCCAGTGCCGAACAGGCCGGGCAATTCCTGGCTGCCGTGCACGACTGCCGGGAGCGGCTGAAACAGTTTAAACAGGTACAGGAAGACGAAAAGCGCCACCAGGAGCAGGCCCGCCAGAGAACCGAGACCCTGGAACTGCTCCAGCAGACCCTGACAGACCTGCAAACTGCCTCCGCAGAAGACCTGCCTTCGGCCTCGGCCCTGGACGCCCTGCAGAAAACCCAGGAAAACCGCTGGCTGGAGGCCACCCGTGACACCCAGGTAAGCAAGCAGGAGCAGAAAGAATACGAGCAGCAGATGCTGGGCTTGCGCAACTACCTGAGTGCCGTGCGCCGCCTGGAAACCATGAAAGACAGCATTGCCAGCCTGGGTGAAGCGGCCGGATCAGACGAGGCAACCGACGAGCAACGTGATGCTGCAAGGCAACTGCTCAAGGAACTGGAGTGGCCGGCAGAATTCCCCCAGCCCGCCAGGCTGGAACCTGTACGCAAGCTGGCCGGCAAACCCAGAGCCGCGAAACCGGCAGATGCCAACCAGGAACAGCAAAGCGCGGTTATGTCAGCTCTGAAGGCCACCCTTCCGGACCTGGAAGCTGCCCTGGAAGCCAGGCAGTTCAAGGAATCAAAGCAACTTCTGAAAACCGCCCAGAACCAGTTCCAGCAACTGGATGGCCGAAACCGTCGTGGCTTCCAGGCCCGCATGCAACTGCTTGCCGGCCAGTTCCGGGAGCTCAGCGACTGGCAGGGCTTTGCCACCGAACCCAAGCAGGTATCCCTGTGCGAGCAGATGGAATACCTGGCAGAACAACCCATCGAGCCGGAAGCCAAGGCGGAGCGCATCAAGGAGCTGCAGAGCGAGTGGCGTGAACTGGGCGGTTCGTCTGACCGGGCCCTGTGGAGCCGGTTCAAGGCCGCGTCTGACAAGGCCTACGAACCCTGCAAAGCCTACTTCGAGGCAAAATCGGACCTTAAACAGGCCAACCTGCAGAAGCGCCAGGCCATCTGCGACCAGTTGGCTACTTTCCTGGACAGCGCAGACTGGACAGCCATCGACTGGAAAGGCGCCGAGCGCATTCACCAGACTGCCCGGCAGGAGTGGAAATCGGCCTGGCCCGTGGACTTCCGCGACAACCGGCAAATCCAGAAGCGTTTTGACGACTTGCTGAAGCAGCTTGAGCGCCCGCTGGACGAAGAGCGCAAAAAGAACGAAACCCTCAAACAAGGCATCGTCGAAAAAGCCGAGGCGCTGATCAGCCACGAGCCCCTGCAGGAAGCCATGGAGCAAGCCAAGGCCCTGCAGAACGACTGGAAAGCCATCGGCATCACCCGGCACCGGGAAGACCGCAAACTCTGGCAGGCGTTCCGCACAGCCTGTGACCAGATCTTTGCCCGCCGCGATGCCCAGCGCTCCGCACAGCAGGAGGCAACCGAACATGCAGACCAGGCGGCACTCGAAACCGTTGCCCAGCTGCGGGAACTTGGCACTGACTCCGATGACCAGTCCATCGCCGGCGCCATCGAACAATTGAACGGCCTGGCCGGTAATCCGTTGTCCAAGCCGGTTCGGGAACAGGTTCAGGAGCTGAAAAAGCGCCTGGCCCAGACCGCCCGCACCCGTAAGTTGAAACAGAAAATCAACGACTGGCAAAGCCTGGTGGCAGGCCGGGTAGACAACTCCCTGGATCCGCAAACCGCGCCTGAGAGCTGGGCCCGCCTGGCACAGAACCAGCCAGCAGTGTCGGGCCGGGACCTGGCCATTCGTGCAGAGATCCTCGCCGGCGCCGATACCCCGGAACAGGACCAGCCGCGCAGGATGGAAATTCAGGTGCAGCGCCTGACCGAAGGTATGGGCAACACAGAAACAGAAGCGCCGGCACAGGAGCTGGAAAAACTGATTGCCCTGTGGTGCCTGCACCCGGAGGTAGAGGACGTATCCGCCAGCAACGCCGACCGCCTGAATCGCGCACTGGAGGTTATGCTCGGCAGCGATTAAAAGGTCGACTCGCTCCCCTGATCCGAAATCCCTGCTCCGGCGGGGATTTTTCGTTTCCCGGCTGAGCAATTTCGCCAATGGGATTGGCAGCGGCTGTCATTACCGGGGACTACACTGAACCGCTATGGTTATCACTCTTTGAAAACAAGCCCGGATAACAATCAGAGGAACAGATATGACCACCGAGGCGTACATTTTCGATGCCGTTCGCACCCCCCGCGGCCGCGGCAAGAAAGATGGCTCACTGCACAGCGTTAAGCCGATCACGCTGCTTACTACCGTGCTCAAGGCTCTGGAAGAGCGTAATCGGCTCGACACTTCTCAGGTAGATGATGTCGTCATGGGCTGCGTCACCGCCGTGGGTGACCAAGGCGCAGATATCGCCAAGACGGCGGCACTGGCCGCTGATTGGGATGAGAAAGTCGCCGGAGTAACCCTGAACCGTTTCTGCGCCTCCGGCCTGGAAGCCGTTAACCTGGCTGCCATGAAAGTGCGTTCCGGATGGGAAGACATGGTGGTTGCCGGTGGTGTAGAGGCGATGTCGCGCGTACCCATGGGTTCCGATGGCGGCGCCTGGGCCACCGACCCGGAAACCAACCTGCACACCGGCTTCATGCCGCAGGGTATCGGTGCAGACCTGATCGCCACTCTGGAAAGCTTCAGCCGTGAAGATGTCGATGGCTTTGCGGTGAAATCCCAGCAAAAAGCCGCCAACGCCTGGGACAAAGGCTACTTCGCCAAATCCATCGTACCGGTCACCGACCAGAACGGCGTGGTGATTCTGGACCGCGACGAGCATGTGCGCGGCAACACCACCGTGGAATCCCTGGCCAGCCTGAAACCGTCGTTCCAGATGATGGGTGAGATGGGCTTCGATGGCGTGGCTCGTGAAAAATATCACTACGTGGAAAAGATCAACCACGTGCACCACGCCGGCAACTCCTCCGGCATTGTCGACGGTGCCACCGCCGTGCTGATTGGCAGCGAAGCCAAGGGCAAGGAACTGGGCCTGAAGCCCCGTGCCCGCATTGTCGCCACCGCGGTCACCAGCACAGACCCCACCATCATGCTCACCGGCCCTGCCCCCGCCGCCCGCAAGGCGCTGGAGAAAGCCGGCATGACCGTGGGCCAGATCGACCTGTTTGAAGTGAACGAAGCCTTTGCCTCAGTGGTGATGCGCTTCCAGAAAGAACTGTCCGTTCCGGACGAGAAAGTGAACGTGAACGGCGGCGCCATCGCCATGGGTCACCCGCTGGGTGCTACCGGTGCCATCATCCTGGGCACCCTGCTGGATGAACTGGAACGCCGTGAACTGCGCTACGGCCTGGCCACCCTGTGTGTGGGCGGCGGCATGGGCATTGCCACCATCATCGAGCGCGTCTGAACGCCACTTTCAAATAAAAGGAACCGACCATGAGTGCCATCCAATACGACCTGGGTTCAGACCAGGTTCTGACCCTGACCATCGACATGCCGGGCCAGTCCGCCAACACCATGAACGGCGAGTTTCGTACCGCCCTGACCGACACCGTCAACAAGGTCAAAGGCGACCTGGACAAGATCAAAGGCATCATTATCGCCTCAGCCAAGAAAACCTTCTTCGCCGGCGGCGACCTGAACGAGCTTCACAAAGTCACCCGCGAGCAGGCCAAAGACTTCGAGGCCATGATCAACAGTCTGAAAGCCGATATGCGGGCGCTGGAAACCTGTGGCAAACCGGTTGTGGCGGCCATTAACGGCACCGCCCTCGGCGGCGGACTGGAACTGGCGCTGGCGTGTCATTACCGCGTTGCCATTGATGACGACCGTACCCAGTTGGGCCTGCCAGAAGTGACTCTGGGCCTGCTGCCCGGCGGTGGCGGCACCCAGCGCCTGCCCCGGATGATCGGCCTGGAAGCGGCTTTCCCGTTCCTGATGGAAGGTAAAAAGGTCAACCCGAAAGCGGCCCTGAAAGCCGGCATCGTGAATGAATTGGCCAGTTCACCGGAAGACATGATCGCCAAGGCCCGTGCCTTTATTGAAGCCAACCCCAAGTGCCAGCAACCCTGGGACCAGAAAGGCTTCAAATTCCCCGGCGGCGCCCCACATCATCCAGCCATGGCGCAGAAACTGGCCATCGCCCCAGCCATGCTGCGGCAAAAAACCAAGGGCTGCTACCCTGCCCCTGAGCGGATTCTGGCAGCAGCCGTGGAAGGCGCCCAGGTGGACTTCGACAACGGCAGCCTGATTGAAACCCGGTACTTTGCCGAGCTGGCCACCGGCCAGGTGGCCAAAAACATGACGGGCACCTTCTGGTTCCAGCTCAACGCCATCAAGGCCGGCGGCAGTCGCCCGGATGGTGTGGAAAAAGAAACTTTCAAGAAAGTGGGCGTCCTGGGTGCCGGCATGATGGGTGCCGGCATTGCCTACTCCACGGCCAGCCGCGGTATTGAGGTGGTATTGAAGGATGTCTCCGTGGAAAATGCGGAGAAAGGCAAAAGCTATTCCGAAAACCTGCTGGCCAAGAAAGTCAGCCGCGGCCGCATGACCGAGGCCCAGAAAGACAAAGTACTGGCCCGTATCACAGCCACAGCCTCCGCCGAGGATCTGGAGGGTTGCGACCTGATCATCGAAGCCGTGTTTGAAGACAGCGACCTGAAAGCCAGGGTTACCCAGGAATCGGAACCAAAATTGGTGACCAACGGCATCTTTGCCTCCAACACCTCCACCATCCCCATTACCCAGCTGGCCAAGGCCTCCGCCAAGCCGGACAACTTCATCGGCCTGCACTTCTTCTCCCCGGTGGACAAGATGCAGTTGGTGGAAATCATCGTGGGCGAGAAAACTTCCGATGACACCCTGGCCCGCGCATTCGACTATGTGCAGCAGATCGGCAAGATTCCCATTGTGGTGAACGACAGCCGCGGCTTCTTCACCTCCCGGGTCTTCGGTACTTTCGTTAACGAAGGCATCAGTATGCTGGCCGAGGGCATTCACCCTTCCAGCATCGAGAACGCAGGTTTGCTGGCCGGCATGCCGGTGGGTCCACTGGCGATTTCTGATGAAGTCAGCATGACCCTGATGCAGCACATCCGCGCCCAGAGCCGGAAAGACACCGAAGCCGCCGGCGGCACCTGGCAGCCACACCCGGCCGAAGCCGTCATTGATGCGATGGTGGATACCCACAACCGCAAAGGCAAAGCCGCCGGCGCCGGTTTCTACGAGTACCCGGAGAAGGGCAAAAAATACCTTTGGCCGGAGCTGGAGAACTTGTTCGTAGACCAGGCCAAGGCCCGCAGCGTGCAGCTTCAGGACCTGAAAGACCGCATCCTGTTCATCCAGGCCATCGAGACCATTCGCTGCCTGGAAGAAGGCGTATTGAGAACCGTGGAAGATGCCAACATCGGCAGCATCTTCGGCATTGGCTACGCGCCCTGGACCGGCGGTGCCATCCAGTTCGTCAATCAGTACGGCGTTCGGGCCTTTGCCGAACGGGCACAGCAACTGGCTGACCAGTACGGCGAGCGCTTCGCACCACCTGCGCTGCTGATGAGCAAAGCAGAGAACAACGAAACCTTCGCCTGACCCTCCCGGCCGGAGGGGACCTCCCTCCGGCCACTTTACTTCCCGCAACCTGCCCCAATCTATTACCCCGGCGCGCAACGTATATGGACATATTGTCACGAAGCTATACCCAAGGCCTATGGCAACAGGTGTAGCGGTTGCCTACAATAAATTTATCAGTCACGGGTAGAACAGCGGCTTACGCGTTACCAGACACCCAGTATCGCCAGGTATGCATTTATGAGCATTGCGGAAAGAATCAGACAACACAGCCCCCGGCCGGCCACCCTGAAAAAAGCGGGGCTTTGCACAGCACTGGGCCTTGCCCTGCTGGTGCCGGGACTGTCCGGTTTGCAGGCAAAGCTGGATGACTCGGCGATCTACGAACCGGTCGCGCCCACCATTGACCAGGCCCGGGCCAACATCCTGATTGCCCGCCAGCTTCAGTTCACCCATTTCCGCAACCTGGGTATCAGTGACGAACTCTCTGGCGATGTGTTTGATGCCTACCTGGACTACCTGGACAACCAGCGCGTTTACCTGACCCAGCAGGACATCGACGCACTCTCCAACGTCCGTAACCGCCTGGGCTCGGCCCTGAAAACCGGCCAGCTGCAACCGGGCTTTGATATCTACAACCTGGTGCAGCAGCGGGTTATCGAGCGCCTGCAGTTCGCCCTGTCGCTGATCGACGAGGGCATTGATAACCTGGACTTCGAAGGCAACGATCAAATCCGCGTTGACCGGTCCGAAGCACCCTGGGAAGCCGACAGCGCGGCACTGGACCAGCTCTGGATCAAACGCATCAAGAACGCGGTGCTGGCCCAGCGCCTGAACGGTACTGAAGACGACGTCATCGAAGACAACCTGCGCCGCCGCTACGAAGGCCAGCTGAAGCGCGCTTACCAGGCTCGCAGCGAAGATGCCTTCCAGGCCTACATGAACGCCTTCACCGGCATGTGGGACCCGCACACCTCCTACTTCTCTCCGCGCACCTCGGAGAACTTCAACATCAACATGAGCCTGTCCCTCGAGGGCATTGGCGCGGTGCTGCAGTCCGACAACGAATACACCAAGGTGGTGCGCCTGGTTCCCGGCGGCCCGGCCTCCAAACAAGGCCAGCTGCAACCGGCCGACCGTATTGTGTCGGTAGCACAGGAGGGCGAAAAACCGGTCAACGTGATCGGCTGGCGCCTGGATGAAGTGGTGGACCTGATTCGCGGCCCCCGCAACTCAACCGTCACCCTGGAAGTGATTCCGGCCAACGCTTCGGACGAAAGCGTTACCCGCTCGATCGATATCAGCCGGGACGAGGTCAAGCTGGAAGAACAGAGCGCCAGCAAGGAAGTGATCGAACTGGAACGTAAGGGCCAGGACTATCGCATTGGCGTGATCACCATTCCCACCTTCTATGCCGATTTCCAGGCCATGCAGGCAGGTGATCCCAATTACAAAAGCACCACCCGGGACGTTCGCAGGCTGATCAGCGAACTGAAAGAAGACGGTGTCGATGGCGTGGTGATGGACCTGCGCAACAACGGTGGCGGTGCCCTGCACGAAGCCAATGACCTGGTAGGCCTGTTTATCGACAAAGGCCCGACAGTGCAGATCCGTAACGCCAACAACGATGTTCAGGTGCTGAACGACGAAGACCCCACCGTGGTTTACGACGGCCCGCTGGTGGTTCTGGTTAATCGTATGAGTGCCTCGGCTTCGGAAATCTTTGCCGGCGCCATCCAGGATTATGGTCGCGGCCTGGTTGTAGGCTCCCAAACCTTCGGCAAGGGTACGGTACAGGCGGTTCGGCCCCTGAACCACGGCCAGCTGAAGATTACCCAGTCCAAGTTTTACCGGGTATCCGGCGGTTCTACCCAGCATAAAGGGGTGATTCCGGACATCGAGATTCCGTCACGCATCGACAAAACCCGCATCGGCGAAGATGCCCTGGACCACGCCCTGCCCTGGGACCAGATTGAAGCGGTGCCCCATAACCGTTACTTCGACTTCAGCGGCATTATCGATGAGCTGCGCGAGCGCCATGAAAACCGGTTTGCGACCAACCCGGAATTCAGCCTGTTGCAGAAAGAAATCGAATTCCTTACCCAGCAGCGGCAGATGGACTACGTAAGCCTGAACCACGCCGAGCGGAAGGACCAGCACAGCCAGATTGAAAATACCCGGCTGACCATTGCCAACGCCCGCAGGGAATTGCGCGGTGAAGAGCCGTTCGACACCCTGGAAGACCTCGAGCAATGGCAGGACGAGCAGGCCGCAGACCTGGACACCACCGATGACGAACTGGACTTCGTGATCCGTGAAGGCGGCCACATCATGGCCGACCTGCTGGAACTGGACCAGCGCACCGCCTCTATCCTGTCGCCCACACAGTTCGCGGCCAAAGCCGAAACCCGGTAACGGCATGGCAGACACCGACCGGGAGCCAGCCAACCAGGATAGCCAGCAGCGCGCCGCCCTGTTCCGGGACATGCTGCTGGATGCCCTGCACGCCATGCGCTCCATGGACGAAGTGGAAAGCCTGGCAGGCCGCGATAACAAGGCCAGGAGCCCGGAAGGCATACTGGAGCGGATAGCGGGATTTACCGGTTCTGCCCTTCGGCTGGGTGCCAAAGCCACCGATACCTCCCTGCGGGTGGGCCGCGCGCTGATCAACTCCCAGGATCAGCTGCGGGCCATGCTCACGGCCGGCCAGTCCATGAAGGACATCCGCGAAGTGGCCGGGCTTACGCTTTCGGAAATGAGCGAAGCCCTCAACCTGAAAGACAAGTCCCTGCTGGAAGCCATCGAGAATGGTACGTCTACCCTGTCCTTCGAGCTGATTCTGCGCCTTGCGGCACTGATTGCCCGCAACGATCCGATTCCCTTCATCATGCGCACTACCCGCAACTACAACCCGGAGGTGTGGCAACTGCTGAACGACTGGGGCATCGGGCGCATACCGCTGCAGTTCGAGCGGGAACGGGAATTTATCAATATTTTCCGGCGCCATGACGATGCCCGCACCCTGTCGGATGAAGGCTTCCGCAAGGTTCTGGAGTTCACCCGCCACAGCTTTGAGATGTCCATGCACTTCGTGGAAGAGCAGGAAAAGCAGGTGGCCGACCTGAAAGCAAACCTCCAGGCCGGCCAGGCCACCGCAGGAAAGTCCGGGGCCGGCAAAGAATCAGGCAAATAGCGCCTGCATGGCCGCCAGGTCCGGATGCCGGACAGCGCCCTTCTCGGTTACGATCGCATCAATCAGGCTGGCCGGGGTAACATCGAACACCGGGTTGAACACCTCCACGCCCGCCGGCGCCAGCGCAATGCCCCGAATCTCCCGGACTTCCGTACCTTCCCGCTCTTCAATGGGAATCTGCGCGCCAGACGCCAGGGCCATATCCACGGTGCTGGACGACGCCACCACCATAAAGCCCACATTGTGATAACGTGCCAGCACCGCCAGGTTGTAGGTACCGATCTTGTTGGCCACATCACCATTGGCGGTAATACGGTCTGCCCCCACCACAATCCACTTCACCTTACCGCTGGCCAGGATGGCGGCCGCTGCACCATCGGCATTCAGGGTGACGGGGATTTCATCACGGGTCAGTTCCCAGGCCGTCAGACGACTGCCTTGCAGCCAGGGGCGGGTTTCATCCGCGTACACCCGTTCCAGCAACTGCTTCTCATGCAAGCGACGGATTACTCCCAGTGCCGTGCCATAACCACCCGTGGCCAGGGCTCCGGTATTGCAGTGTGTCAGCACGGATATGGGTGCCTGTAAGTCCATGACCTCCAGCGCATGGTCCGCCATGGCAAGGTTGGCTGCCAGGTCTTCCTCGTGAATACGTACCGCTTCGGCAGCCAGTTGCTCCGCTGCTTCGGGCAAGGACTGGCACGCCCGGAAGACCCTGCCCATGCGCTCCAGGGCCCAGAACAGGTTTACCGCGGTCGGGCGGGAACGGGCCAGTTCATCCATCGCCCGCTCAATCTCGCCCTGCCAATCGTCAGTACCGGCATGGCGTGCCGCCAGGGCAACTCCGTAGGCGGCACTGATACCAATAGCGGGCGCCCCCCGAACCACCATATCGGTAATACACTGAGCCACGCCGGAAGCGCCCTCCGAGGTAATCCAGTGCTCCTCCCCAGGCAGCAATCGCTGGTCCAGCAGCTCAAGCCGGTCGCCATGCCAGCGCATGGCTACAGTGCCCATGGAACGGGAGGAAGGGGAATTAGCCATAAACAGCTCCGCAGGGGGGTGAAAAAAACGCAGTATAGCTTTTTCCTACCTCGTTTATACCTCCATTGGCCCGGTGGCCGGGGTAGTTCTGTTGCAGCGGGCTGGTTATACTTCCGAGTTGAATTTTCCGGCACGATCAACCGTGCCAATAGCTGACAAGGCAGGTTAATGACGGCAGACACCATTACTGCGGCCGACACCCGGATCAACGCGCGCTGGCTGATACCCATGGAACCCTTTGGCGTGGTTCTGGAACACCAGGCTGTTATCCTTCAGGGCAGCCGTATTGCCGATATCCTGCCCCAGAGCGAAGCAGACCAGAAGTTCCGCACCCGGGAAACCATCAACCTGGACCAGCACGTGGTCTTGCCGGGGCTGATCAACCTGCACGGTCACACCGCGATGTCGCTGTTCCGGGGCATGGCCGACGACCTGCCACTGATGACCTGGCTGAACGACCACATCTGGCCGGCCGAAGGCCGTTTTGTCAGCGAACCCTTTGTTCTGGACGGCACCCGCCTGGCCATGGCCGAAATGCTGCGCACCGGCACCACCACCTTCTCGGATATGTATTTCTTCCCCGAAGTGACTGCCCAGGTGGCCCACGACGTTGGCATGCGCGCACAGATCTGCTTCCCCCTGCTGGACAACCCGACGGTGTGGGGCTCGGGCCCGGAGGATTACCTGCGCAAAGGTGCCGACCTGATTGCCCAGTGGCAGCACGACGACTACATCATGCCCGCCATCGGCCCCCATGCACCCTATACGGTGTCTGACCAACCGCTGACGGCAGCCGTTAAGCTGGCAGAGGAAACCGGTGCGGCCCTGCAAATACACCTGCACGAAACCGCCTTTGAAGTGGACGAAGCCGTCAAAGCCACCGGCAAGCGCCCGGTAGCCCGGATGGCAGAACTGGGCGTACTCGGCCCGAACAGCCAGTATGTGCACATGACCCAGATTGACGATTCCGACCTGGAGCATCTGGCCCGGGCCGGAGGGCACATCGTCCACTGCCCGGAGTCGAACCTGAAGCTGGCCAGTGGTTTTTGCCCGGTCCAGAAGCTGATCGACAGCAACATCAATGTCACGATCGGTACCGACGGCGCTGCCAGCAACAACGACCTCGACCTGTTCGGCGAACTGAAAACCGCGGCCATGGTGGCCAAGGTGGTGGCCGGGGATGCTGCCGCCGTGTCAGCACACACCGCACTCAGGATGGCGACCATTAACGGCGCCCGTGCCCTGGGCCGCGACCATGAACTGGGCTCGCTGGTGCCGGGCAAACTGGCCGACCTGATTGCCGTTGATCTCAGCGACCCGTTCCTGCAGCCCGTGTACGACCCGGCCTCTCACCTGGTGTACAGCAACCATGGCCGGGCAGTAAGCCACAGCTGGATTCACGGCGTACCTCAGGTACAGGACGGCCGTTTGACCCGTATCGATGTGCCAGACCTGATGCTGCGTGTCAGCGACTGGCGCAACAAGATTCTCAGTTAATTATCTCAACCAGGTGCACTCCATGAGCAACCAGAACGTAGACCAGAACGAGATTGCCAAGTTTGAAGCACTGGCCAGCCGCTGGTGGGACCCCAGCAGCGAATTCAAGCCGCTTCACGACATCAATCCCCTGCGCCTGAACTACATCGACGAGCGGGTATCGCTGGCAGGCAAGAAAGTACTGGATGTTGGCTGTGGTGGCGGTCTGCTGTCTGAAGGCATGGCCCTGCGTGGTGCCCACGTTACCGGCATCGACATGGGCGAAGCCCCGCTGAACGTAGCTCGGCTGCACGGCATGGAATCCGGTGTGAAGGTGGACTACCGCCAGACCACCATCGAAGAGCTGGCCCGGGACCCGGAACATGCCGGCCAGTACGACGCCGTCACCTGCCTGGAAATGCTGGAGCACGTTCCGGACCCGGGCTCGGTCATCAAGTCTTGCGCGGCCATGTTGCGCCCGGGCGGCCACCTGTTTGTGTCGACCATCAACCGCAACCCGAAGTCCTTCCTGTTTGCCATTGTGGGCGCGGAATACGTGCTGAACATGCTGCCCAAGGGCACCCACGAGTGGAAGAAGTTCATCCGGCCCTCGGAAATGTCCGACTACCTGCGCCACGCCGGGCTGGACGTGCGCGAGCTTACCGGTATGACCTACAACCCCATCACCAAAAGCTACAAGCTGGGCCGTGATGTCGACGTCAACTACCTGATGCACGCGCGGGATATTCGTGAAGACTGACCAAAAACCCTCTGCGGTACTGTTTGACCTGGACGGCACCCTGATCGACACCGCACCGGATTTCATCCGCTGCCTGAACCAGCTGCGCCAGCTCCATAACCTTGAACCGCTGGCGGCCGAGCAAATCCGCCCTTCGGTGTCCAATGGCGCAAGGGCCATGATCCGGGTCGGTTTCGGGCTGGAGCCAGAGCATGACGGCTACGTGGAAAAGCACACGGCTTTCCTGGACCTATACGAGGCGGGCGTAGCGGTAGAAACCACCCTGTTCGAGGGCATGGACTCACTGCTGGCAAACCTGGAAGCCCGGGGCATTCCCTGGGGCATTGTCACCAACAAGCCGGTGCGCTTTGCTGAGCCGCTGGTACAGGCACTGGGGCTGGCCCAACGTTGCGCCACCCTGATCTGCCCGGACCACGTCAGCGAACGCAAACCACACCCGGAGCCGCTGTTCCTGGCCTGCCAGAGAATTGGTGCTGCGCCGGAACAGGCCGTGTATGTTGGCGACCACGAACGGGATATCGAAGCCGGCCGCAACGCCGGCATGCGCACCATCGCTGTGCGCTACGGTTACATCGAGCAACCCCACACGGTTGATCTGTGGCAAGCCGACATCATTGCCGACACCGTCAGCGACCTGGCAAAGCTGTTACAATAAGCCCCCTTTTTGGTTCAACCCCGGCACTATTCGGGCCGGAAAACGCCTGAACACGGAGACAGGTTATGCAAGATTACCAGGCACCCGCCGATCTTCTGAAAGACCGCATTGTCATGGTAACCGGAGCCGGTAGCGGCATTGGCCGCGCCGCCGCCAAAGCCTACGCCGCCCACGGCGCCACCGTGATTCTGGTGGGCCGCACCGTAGGCCGGCTGGAAGAGGTCTACGACGAAATCGAAGCCGCCGGCCATCCGCAACCGGCCATTGTGCCGATGAACTTCGAAGGCGCGGCGGTCAAGGACTACGAAGAACTGGCCATGACCATCGAAGAAAACTTCGGTCGGCTGGATGGCCTGCTGCATAACGCCGGTATTCTGGGCTCCCGCAGCCCGGTAGAACTGTACGACCCGGAAACCTGGAACAAGGTGATGCACGTTAACGCCACCGCCCCGTTCCTGCTCAGCCGGGCGATGATTCCGCTGCTGCGCAAATCCGATGATGCGTCGATGATCTTTACCTCTTCCGGTGTCGGCCGGCAGGCGCGGGCCTACTGGGGTGCCTATGCGGTATCCAAGTTCGCCGTTGAAGGCCTGGCCCAGTTGCTGGCCGACGAGCTGGACGACGAACGCAATAACATTCGGGTGAACAGCCTGAGCCCGGGTGCGACCCGCACCGGCATGCGCCTGCTGGCCTACCCGGCGGAAGATCCGAAGAAAAACCCGGAACCGGAAGCACTGATGCCGGTGTACCTGTACCTGATGGGTAAGGACAGCCGGGGTGTAAACGGCCAGCAAATCGACGCGCAGCCGAAAAAATAATGGAATTGCTGTTTTACACCACCTCCAATTGCCACCTGTGTGAACTGGCAGAAGCCCTGCTGGTGAACACGCCCATGCCGGAGCCCATCCCGGTAGATGTGGTGGATATTGCCCAGTCTGAAGAGCTGGTGGAACGCTACGGCACCCGCATTCCGGTGCTGCGCCGCAGCGACACCGGTGCGGAACTTGGCTGGCCGTTTACCAGGGACCAGTTACTGATGTTTCTGCAATGAGGATCCGCTGACATGCTGATGATCATTTCCCCCGCCAAGACTCTGGATTACGAGAGCCCGCTGGCCACGGAAACCTATACCCAACCGGACTACCTGGATGATGCCTGCGAGCTGATCGACCAGCTCAAGGAACTGGAACCCCATCAGGTGAGCAACCTGATGAGCATCAGCGACAAGCTCGGCCAGCTCAACGCCGAGCGCTTCCGTACCTGGCACACACCGTTCACTCCGGACAACGCCCGCCAGGCCATCCTGGCCTTCAAAGGCGATGTGTACACCGGGCTGGACGCTGAAAGCTTCAGCGAAGACGACTTCGCCTTTGCCCAGCAGCACCTGCGTATGCTGTCCGGCCTGTATGGCCTGCTCAAGCCGCTGGACCTGATGCAGCCCTACCGGCTGGAAATGGGCACGAAGTTCGAAAACAAGCGCGGCAAAGACCTCTACGCCTTCTGGGGCAGCAAGCTTACCAAGGCCCTGAACGAGCTGCTCGCGGCAGACGACAAGGTACTGGTTAACCTGGCCTCCAACGAATACTTCAAGAGCGTTCAGAAGAAAGACATCGACGGCCGCCTGGTGACCCCCCAGTTCAAAGACTGGAAGAACGGCCAGTACAAGATGATCAGCTTCTACGCCAAGAAAGCCCGCGGGCTGATGTGCCGCTACGCCATCCAGAACCGGATTACCCAGGCCGATGACCTGAAAGGATTCAACCTGGAAGGCTACTACTTCAGTGAAGAGCAGTCCGATAACAACAACTGGGTGTTCCTGAGAGACGAGCAGTAACCGGCGTGTTCCAACCTGCAAAGATCAGTTTCAGTTGATATCGGAGTAACCATGAACGAAGCAGTATTTTCCCAGATCGCCATGCTGGTGTTTCTGACCGGCCTGATTGTCTGGATGGGTTTTATCGTTTGGGACCTGGCCAAGAAATCCCAGGCCGGCAAGTTTGGCACCATCGCCCTGTTTACCGTGCTGGGCGCTGGCGTTGTAGGCTTTCTTGTGAAGACCGTGCTGGTCGAGATCATGCACATCTGACCACTCGGCCGTCACTTTACGGCTACCGGCGGTAGCCGTATCATCGCCCTCCTTTTTGTACCAACAGCCTCTAGCAAGGATTTAGCCCCATGTGGTTCCGCAACGCCCGGATTTTCCGATTTACCAAGCCTTTTGATATCTCCGCCGAAGCACTGGAAGAGAAGCTTCAGGCCGATGCTTTCAAACCGTGCGGCCCACAGGAAACCACCCGCCAGGGCTGGGTTCCACCGCTGGGCAAGCATGGCGATCAACTGGTACACAGCGCCAACGGCTATCACCTGATTGCCCTGCGCAAGGAAGAAAAGATTCTGCCGGGCCCGGTGGTCAAGGAAGCCGTGGAAGAGCGGGCCGAAGCCATTGAAGTGGAACAGGGCCGCAAAGTTCGCAAGAAAGAAAAAGAAGAGATCAAAGAACAGGTCATGCTGGAAATGCTGCCCCAGGCCTTTTCCCGCAACCGCCGCTGCTTTGCCTACCTGGCGCCCCAGGACGGCGTGCTGGTGGTAGACGCCGGCTCGGCCAAGCAGGCGGAAGACCTGGCGTCTACCCTGCGCAAAAGCCTGGGCTCCCTGCCGGTGCGCCCACCTGCGGTGGAACAGGCCCCGGCCTTTACCTTCACCGGCTGGCTGAATGAAAGCATCGACCACCCGGCCACCATTGTGCTGGGCAGCGAGTGTGAGCTGAAAGACCCGTCAGAAGATGGCGGCGTGGTGCGCTGCAAGGGCCTGGACCTGAAAGCCGATGAAATCCGCAACCACCTGGAAACAGGCATGCAGGTAACCAAGCTGGCCCTGACCTGGGACGACAACGTATCGTTCGTGCTGGATGAAGAACTGGGCATCCGCCGGCTGAAATTCGGCGAAACCCTGCAAGACCAGCTGGATGATGTGGACGCAGACGACGCTATGGCCAAGTTTGACGCCGCCTTCACCATCATGACGCTGGAACTGTCCCGGCTGATTCCGGGACTGCTGGAAGCACTGGGCGGAGAAGACCGCTCCGCCATCGTCGAAGAATAATCAGACAGGGGGGGCTACAGGTGCCCCCCCTTCTTCAACCGTTCCTTCTGCCAGTCCTTCTCCGGCTCGTTCAGTACCAGCCGGAGATCCATCACTTCCTCTTCCGGATTGAACTTGATCTCGAAACCCAGATGCTCCGCCAGCTGCAGCATCGGGCGGTTGTCCGGCAATACGTTACCAATCATTTCCATGGTGCCCCGGGCCCGGCAGTATTCAATCATTTTCTGCATCAGCGCCACGCCCAAGCCCTCGCCTTTCATGCGATCGTCTACCATCACGGCAAACTCGCAGCGCAGGTTGTCGGCGTCTGTCCAGGTACGCACGGTGCCCAGGGTTTCCTCACCCTCACCATCCTGCTTCGGGGCATTGGCGATAAAGACCATTTCCCGGTCGTAGTCGATCTGCACCATCTGGGCCACGTCTTCCCGGGAGAAGTTCTTGCGGTACTGGAAGAAACGGTAGCGGATGGACTCCGGTGACTGGTGTTCGTGGAACTGGCGGTGCGCCGGCTCGTCTTCGGCCAGTACCGGCCGGATAACCACCCGACGGCCGGATTTCGGCAGCACAATCCACTCTTCCAGCTCCTTCGGATAGGGCTGGATTATCGGCTTACCCGGCTTGCTGTCCAGGTTGATGGCAATGTTAACCGCCACCGCACCCTGCTCGTTGAACAGCAGCGGAGAAATTTCCAAACCACGGATCTCGGGAATGTCGATCACGATCTGGGACAGTTTCACCAACGTCTCGGACACCGCCCGGATATCCTCTTCCGGCTTCAGGCTGTGTTCCTTCAGCAACTTGTACATGTAGGTACGGCGCAGCAGCTCACGGGCCAGCACCATGTTCAGCGGCGGCAAGGCAATCTGCCGGTCGGTCATAATGTTCACCTGGGCACCGGCGGCGCCACACACCACCAGTGGCCCGAACACATCATCCCGGGTTATGCCCACGCTGAATTCAATTCCGCCCACGTGCTGGTAGGAGTGCTGAACGGCAAAGCCCAGAAAGCCGCTGTCCGGGAAATGCTCCTGGTATTCCTCTTCCAGGAAACGACAGGCGTCGATGATGGCCTGCTCGCTGTTCAGCTTTTTCACGGTGCCCTTGTAGCGGCGCTGGGTGGGGCTGAGATCCAGGAACGGATGACACACCTGCTCGTGGATCACGGTTACGTCGATCGGGCGGCGCTCGATGGAGAACATCTCCAGCACTTCTTCCATATCGTCACAGTACATGGTGTCGATGGTATGCACGCCGTAATCACGGATAACCCGCCGGGCTTCCCGGCTTGAAAGATGCTTGCGGCCGTCACGTAGGGCCTTGGCAACCAGGCCGCGGGTATTGGCCCGGTCAGCAAAGTGGTCGGTGAAAGATTCCGGCGTTTCTGTCAGCAGCCGCTGTACCCGCTGGTGACGCACGTGCTGCATGAACGCCATCACGGCCTTTTCCGGGTTGAAGAACGAAGGAATACCGGCCCGGTAGAACTCCTCCCGGGAATCCATCACCGTGCTCTGGCCCAGCCAGCAGGTGAAAATGTTCAGGCGCGTGCCCTTGGAGGCCTGCACCACGGCATCGGCAATCTGCAGGCTGTCCTGCACCAGGGTTGGCGCGTACATCACCAGCACGTTGGCGACATTCGGATCCTTCGCCAGGATCTTGATAGCCTGGGCATACAGCTCCGGCGAGGCATCGTAGTTCAGGTCGATGGGGTTCTTGCGCGTCCAGTACGGCGGCAACAATTCCGCCAGGGCATCAATACTGCCCGGAGACAGTTCCGCCAGCTCCCCACCCAGGTCCGCCAGCCGGTCTACCGCCAGCACACCTGGCCCTACCCCGTTCCCCATAATCGCCAGGGATTCGCGGCGCAGGGGGCGCATGCGGGTCAGGGTTTCGAGGGCGTCGAACATCTGGCCCAGACCATCCACCCGCAGCACACCGGCCCGCTGCAGCATGGCATCGTAGATCGGGTCTGTCCGGCGAATCCCCGCCGGCAGTTGGTGGGAGAACCACTCGGATTCCGGCACTCGGCCGGATTTAACGGCAATTACCGGCTTGGTTCGGGAGGCTACCCGTACCGCCGACATGAAGCGGCTGGGGTTCGGAATGCTTTCAATGTGCAGCAGGATGGCGCGGGTCTGGGTATCCTGGGCCAGGTAATCGATCAGGTCGTCATGGTCGATATCCATGCCGTCGCCGAGGGTCAGGAAGTAGGAAAACCCCACACCCCGGGCAAATGCCCAGTCCAGTACCGAGCTTGCAATGGTGCCGGATTGCCCCACAAAGGCCACCCGGCCGGGAATCGCACCCATGTGGGCGTAGGTGGCGTTCAGGTGCCGGGCCGGCACCATCAGCCCGATGGTGTTGGGGCCGAGTACCCGGATACCGGTTTCACGGGCGGCATCCCGCACCGAGTACATCAGCGGCTGCCCCGTCTTACTGTGGGTACGGGACATACCGCCGGTCATCACAATAGCCGTTCGAACGCCCCGCTCGCCCAGCTTGCGTACCATTTTAGGCACGGTGTTGGGCGGCGTACAGATAATGGCGAGATCCGGCGTAAAGTCCAGCTTCGATACCTTCTCGACACAAGGCACCCCGTGCACGTTCTCGTATTCACTCTGGTTAACCACCACCAGCCGACCGGGAAAACCGCCACCCAGAAGGTTACGCAGAACCATACCACCCAGGTTATCTGCCCGTTCGGATGCACCGATCACGACGATAGACTCGGGGTTAAACAGGCTTTCCAGATAGCGGGTACTCAACGCGACTCTCCCAGAGTGATACAACGGGCTTCAGGTTAAAAATCCCAGTAATACAGGATGCTTATCAATGTATACCTTATCTTAGATGGGGATTTCCTGATGTAAATCCGTATCACGCCCATTAGACCAAAGAAATACGACATACTTCGGGTATCCCTGATAACATGGTTTTAATAAGAAGCAGATTCAGGCACAGACTACACGTATGACCACGGCATTCTTTTCCCACGATGACTGCATGAAGCACAACATGGGCCCGGAACACCCGGAAAGCCCTGAGCGCATATCAAGCATCCTGGCCTACCTTGCAGATACCCATCTGCAGGAAGATCTCGACTGGGTAAGACCAGAAGAAATCACCCGCGACCAGCTTCTGACCGTGCATCCCGAAACCTACCTGCAGCAACTGGACCTGATGCAGCCCACCCGTGGCCGCGTTTTTACAGATCCGGACACCGCCATGATGCCAGATACCTTGCACGCGGCGCGCCTGGCCGCAGGTGGCAACGTACAAGCGGTAGACATGGTGATGAGCAGCCAGGTAACCAACGCCTTCGTTTGTGCCCGCCCGCCCGGACACCACGCCGAGCGCACCAAGTCTATGGGTTTCTGCTTCTACAACAACATCGCCCTGGCGGCCATGCGCGCCCTCACCTTCCACCACCTGGAGCGGGTGGCCATCATCGACTTCGATGTGCATCAGGGCAATGGCACGGTGGATATCGTCAGCGGCGACGAGCGCATTCTGATGTGCTCCAGCTTCCAGCATCCGTTCTACCCGCACTCCCATGTGCACCGGCAGGCAGACAACATCGTTAATGCCCCCATCGAGGCCAACTGCAGCTCCACCGAGTACCGCAAGATCGTGGAAGCCGCCTGGCTGAAGAAGCTGCAGGATTTCCGGCCCCAACTGGTGCTGATCTCTGCCGGCTTTGATGGCCACAAGAAAGACCCCATGGGCGAGCTGAACCTGGAAACCGAAGACTACCGATGGCTGACCGAAATGCTGGTCAGCGTTGCCCACGACCATGCCAACGACCGGATCATCTCCACCCTGGAAGGCGGGTATCACCTCAAAGCGCTGGCTGAAAGCGTAGCCGCCCATCTGGACGTGCTGAACGCGGTTTACTGACTTCCGCGTGGAACGGGCTGATCAATAGCCGGCACCTTCTGGTATAATCCGCAAAATTTTTGGCTGCCTTGCGGATACTTCCATGACCAGAGAACTGACCATCACCCGCCCGGACGACTGGCACCTGCATGTACGGGACGGTTCTGTACTGAACAGCGTGGTGCCTGCCACTGCAGCCTGTTTCGGCCGCGCCATCATCATGCCCAACCTGGTGCCTCCGGTAACCGATGCTTCCATGGCCATGGCCTACCGTGAACGCATTCTGGCGGCAGCTGCTGATACCGGCTTCGATCCGCTGATGACCCTGTACCTGACCGAAAGCACCACCCCGGAAACCATCCGCGAAGCCAAGGCCGCCGGGGTTATCGCTGCCAAGCTCTATCCGGCGGGCGCCACCACCAATTCTGCCTCCGGTGTCACCGATATCCGCAACATCTACCCGGTACTGGAAGCCATGGCCGATTGCGGCATGTTGCTGCTGGTACACGGGGAAGTAACCGATGCCGACATCGACATCTTTGACCGTGAAAAAGTCTTCCTGGAGCGAGTGCTGGCCCCTACCCTGCAGGCTTTCCCGCAGCTGAAAGTGGTACTGGAACACATCACCACGGCAGACTCCGCGGAGTTTGTGCGCAGCCACACCGATGGCAACCTGGCCGCCACCCTGACGCCACAGCACCTGATGTACAACCGCAACCACATGCTGGTGGGCGGTGTTCGGCCACACCTGTACTGCCTGCCCATTCTGAAGCGCAACAAGCACCAGCTGGCGCTGCGTGAAGCGGTTGCCAGTGGCGACCCGCGCTTCTTCCTGGGCACCGATTCCGCACCCCATGCCAAAGACAAGAAAGAAGCCGCCTGCGGCTGTGCCGGCTGTTATTCGGCCTATGGTGCCATCGGCCTGTATGCAGACGTATTCGAAGAGCTGGGCATTCTGGACAAGTTCGAAGCCTTTGCCAGCTTTAACGGCCCCGATTTTTACGGCCTGCCCAGAAACACCGACACCATCACCCTGGTTCGGGAACCCTGGACCATGCCAGAGCAACTGCCCCTGGCCGATGGCACCATCGTACCCCTGAAAGCCGGTGAAACCGTAAACTGGCGCCTGGCGTAAAACCTTTTCCATTCATTACACGAACACCGGAGTTCGCGTGTCAGAAGAAAACAAACAGCCACACCCTTTGTCCCAACGCTTTCGCGGCTTTCTGCCGGTGGTTGTGGATGTTGAAACTGCAGGCTTCAATCCCGAGCGGGATGCCCTGCTGGAAATTGCCGCCGTACTGCTGACCATGGACGAAGACGGTTGGCTGCGCCGGGGCGAAACCCACGTGCAGCAAATCGATCCGTTCGAAGGCGCCAACCTGGAACAGTCTGCCCTGGATTTCACCGGCATTGATCCGTGGAACCCGGAGCGGGAAGCGGTGCCGGAGCGCGAAGGCCTGAGCGAGATTTTTTCGCCTATCCGCAAGGCGGTAAAAGCCTTCGACTGCAAGCGCGCCGTGCTGGTGGGCCACAACGCCACCTTCGATCACAACTTTGTGTTTGCGGCAGCGCTGAGAGCGGATATCAAGCGCAACCCGTTCCACCCGTTCTCCACCTTCGATACCGCCACACTGGCAGGCCTGGCCTATGGCCATACTGTGCTGGCCCAGGCTTGCAAGCTGGCGGGAATTCCGTTCAGCAACAAGGAAGCCCACTCTGCGGCCTACGATGCCGAAAAAACCGCAGACCTGTTCTGCGGCATCGTCAATCGCTGGAAAGAGCTGGGCGGCTTTCCGCCTCCGCTGATCGAACCGGAAGAAACCCCGGCCAGCTGATCAGCCAAAACGAAAAAACCCGCCGAGGTTCTGTATAGTACCTAGAACTGTGTAATTTTGATAAAAACCCCCTTAATTGGGGGTTTCTTTTTCCTGAAGAATGAACTATATGTATAGTGAATACTGTGTAATATGTGTAGGGCATCAAGGATGTTTGCAACGAAGGTTACAGCCAAGGTAGTTCAGGACAAAAGTGGAGTGGCCACAGAGATTCCGGTCATTCTGACTGACCAAGGGGTTTTGGGGTCAGTCACAGATTATGTGCTTAGCCTTCACCTAAACGGCATCTCACTTTCAACAATCACTAACCATATTCAGTCGATTAGGCTCCTCATCGAGTTCATGAGTGCCAACGAAGGCATGTTCGATGAACCCGAAGCGTTGTTCGCGGCCTTTGTCCGACGGCTCTACAGCGGCACCATCGGTGAAGATGGATTGGACCCCTCTGGCCTTTATTGGATACCGGCCAGTAATAGCACGATACATCGACACATCAGCAATCTGACGAATTTCACCAATTGGCTCTCGGACAAAGGTCTGGGCAAGCCTCTTAATACCTTGCGGACAGCCACTCGACATGAGGAGCGCATCCAGTATGCCGCTTGGTTTAGGCGCAACCAGAACGATTTCCTCGGACACATCAAAGACAAGTCGATCAACATTACTGTCAAGAGAGCCCGCAGCATCAAGGGCAGAACGCCTCTGGCAAGAACCAATGACGATGCCATTGCCTTCCCTACGGGAAAGTTTGAAGACTTCTACATGAAGGGCTTGGGAGGAGCCAAAGACCCGCGAGTTGCGCTGCGGGACAAGCTTATCTTGCTCCTGATGCACGCGGCCGGGTTGAGGCGGAGCGAAGCACTGTTGCTTTGGGTCACAGATGTCTTCGAGGCCCCCTCCGATCCGGATCGGGCAATCGTGAGAATCTACAACGAGATAGAAGGTAAGGCACCTGAAGGATGGAAGTCCCGAAAAGGGATAAAAACACGCAAGGCGTACCTACAAGAAAAGTATTCACGCATACCGCGTCAGGAGATGCAAAACACCCAGCATCTCGGCTGGAAATCCAAAACCCTGGATCACAAGGATGGTTACCTGGAGGCGTACTTCTTCCCTCAGGAGTTTGCTCGGATATTCATGTTGCTGTGGCGACAGTATTTGGTTTTCCGTGCATCGTTGGAGTGCCATCACCCCTATGCGTTTATCAGCTTCGACTCTCGCTATCTGGGCAATCCCTATACCTACAATGCCTTCAACCAAAGCTATGCCGCAGGATTAAGACGAATTGGCCTCGAACCTAACAAGAGCGTAGGGCTCGATCCTCATGGGCATCGCCACAATTATGGCCGCCGTTTGACGGATGCCGGGGTCGACCTGCGTAAACCGCTGAAGGTTGCCACCCATTCCACGTGAAGCCTGCCACCCGGACCGGAGCAAGGCTGCCACCCATCGGAGCGTAGCGACGCGGGGTTTCTCTTCTTACTCCGAAGTCTCAGTG
>NZ_JAJSPB010000034.1:0-34273 GCF_021282325.1 Marinobacter sp. G11 | reverse complement strand
CACCAAGCTGGCTGCTTCCTGTTTGAACTCAGGAGAAAAAGAACGTCGCTTTCTGGTCATCAGACACCTCGTTTATGGTGGCGATCTTACCACCTACGTTGGTGTCCGGAATCATTGAACCACTACAATCCACCAAAGGGTGCGTGCGCGGGCAATTCGTGATAAGTGTTGACCCACATCCGTCCAGTTTTAATTGCACGAGCTACTCGCAGGGCCCGATTGATGTCCTGAGTCCAGACGGCCCCGGCCAAGCCATAATCGGATTCATTCGCCAACGCGATAACATCAGCTTCATCCTCAAATGGCATAACCACCAACACTGGGCCGAAAATCTCTTCCTGAGCCACTGACATATCGTTTGATACATCCGTAATGATGGTCGGCGCGATAAAACTTCCGCGGCCCAGCGCCCCACCGGTCAAGCGCTTTCCACCGGTAAGAACATTGAGGCCTTCCTGCGACGCCAGGTCGACATACCCCAGAATCCTCGCCATCTGCTGTTCACTGACCTGGCTTCCCATTTGGGTTTGAGGATCCAAAGGATCTCCTACTCTGATTTGTTCAAAACGCTCTTTTAGCGCTCCAATGAATTTTTCAAAGATGGAGTGATGAACGAATAAACGGGCCCCTGCCTCACAGACCTCTCCCTGATTGAGAAGAATAGAGAGAGCAGCTCCTTCCAGGGCTTTCTCCAGGTTGGCATCGGGAAACACGATGTTGGCTGATTTACCGCCCAACTCAAGAGTGGCCGGGATCAGCTTTTCTGCCGCGGCCTTCGCCACGCGGTACCCAACCGCCGTCGATCCCGTAAAAGCAAGTTTATCCACGTCTGGGTGATCAAGAAGAGCTTGTCCCGCTTCTGCACCCTGACCGGTAACAATATTTACGACTCCTGGTGGCAGTACATCATTGAGAATTTCACCCAATGTAAGAAGGGTTATAGACGTCATCTCGGATGGCTTGATGACAACAGTATTGCCAGCTGCAAGCGCGGGCGCTAATTTCCAGGCTGCCATCAATAGCGGAAAGTTCCAGGGAATGATTTGGCCAACCACACCAACAGGTTCATTTAACACCAGGCTCAATGTGTTGTTATCGAGCTGCACAGCTTCATCGCTGTGAGAACGAATCACACCGGCAAAATACCGAAAATGATCAATCGCCAGGGGGACGTCAATCTGTCTGGTTTCTCGGACCGGCTTGCCATTGTCAAGCGTCTCAAGGATTGCAAACTCTTCTGCTCGCGCTTCGAGTCTGCTCGCAATTGCAAGCAACGCCTGTTGACGCTCCTGGGGAGATGTTTGACCCCAAACAGCCAGCGCTTTACGCGCTGATTTCACTGCAGCATCAACATCTTCTTTGTTGGCCATCGGTATGTTGGTCAACACGGCGCCTGTAGCCGGGTTAATCGAAGGAGAAGAACGTCCGGACAGACTTGTCACCCATCGCCCGCCAATGAACATCTTATAGTCGGCCTTTATTGACCGTTGAACTAGTTCGCTATTAGTACTATGACTCATGAAATGCTCTCACCTTATCGCTGCATAGGATCAACGCGTCACCCACAACAGACCGATGTCTAGATTCCAGGCCGCTGGGTGGCGAGTCATGACAAGAGCATGCTATGCGGATAAAATAACAAATAGAAACAGTATTTGTTGGTTAGAGATACAACTATGAGTGATATTAGCCGAGTCGACCTGAAGCAGCTGCGAGTGTTCAAAATTCTGTTAAAAGAGAGGAGTGTCACACGAGCCGCGAGTCAGATGGGCATGACCCAACAAGCCGTCAGCGCTCAGCTCAGCAAACTCAGAGATGCCTTTCAGGATCGACTGTTCATACGATCCGGACAAGGGGTCATACCCACGCCACTTGCTGAACAGCTAGAACCACGAGTTAACGCTGTTTTCGAGAGTATTGATCGTTTGATGGCGCCTGACGACTTCAATCCGACCACTGTGGAAGCGACCTACGTGATCTCAGCGACGGATTACGCTGTAGCGGTTGTATTGCCAAGACTGATGATGAAGTTACGAAAGCTGGCACCGGGATTGAAGTTAATCGTGCGAGATTTTGAAAGTGATCGACTCTATGCGTTACTGGCATCGGGAGACGTGGACCTCGCGCTGACTTTTCCGGCATTTGTTCCTGAAAGCTGTCAGACACAATGGCTTTTTTCAGAACACCATGTCTGCGTAACCCGAAAAGATTCTCCCTTGCTCGCCCGGCGACTTACGATAGGTGACGTTGCCGGTCTGCCCCAACTCATTGTCTCTCCGACACGAGCCAACCTGATCGGCTCAGCCGATGAGTGGTTTGCCAGTAATGGCTATAAACGCAATGTCGTTATGTCTGTCCCAAGCTTCTCTGCCGCACCGGTTTGCGTGGCATCAACCGACTGCATCGCATTCCTACCATCACGCATTTTGCCAAACCCACTGGTGAAAGAGATCGAGCTCGACCAATCGCCTCCGTGTTTCGATGTGATCGCAGCCTGGCATTCTCGTTCCAGTCAGGATCCGCTGCACAGTTGGATACTGACCCTTCTTCAGCAAGAGTTTCCGAATATCTAGACCAAAAAAAGCCGCCTCAACACCAGTGTGCTGGACGGCAAAGAGACAACGCTTCACATTGCCTAATGCTAACCGAGCCTCGGACGCAACATCACCCGATTAGCCGTCACGACAGCTCTCACCACTCAACAACGATCTTGCCAAAATGACCGCCACTTTGTTGAACGGCAAATGCCTCCGCTAATTGGTCCAGACGAAAGCTTTGATCTATCACCGGGCGCAGATCATTTTGCTGAAGAGCCGCAATATAGTCCTGTTGTTGCCGCCGATTACCGACAATCAAACCCTGAAGCCGGGCCTGCTTCGCCATGAGCAGCCCCGTAGGAACCTGGCCCTCACGACCGGTTAGAACACCTATAAGGGCTATGTGGCCGCCTACACAAACCGCCTGAAAAGACTGACTGAGAGTACCAGGCCCTCCTACTTCAACAACATGGTCAACGCCTCGACCCTCAGTTAATGAGAGAACCTCATGCCCCCAATCCGGACAACGTCGATAGTTAATGGTTTGATCCGCTCCGAGCTTTCTAGCCCTTGCGAGCTTTGCATCTGATGAAGAGGTCACAATGACCCTGGCCCCCATTGCTTTGGCAATTTGCAGAGCTGCGATTGAGACCCCGCCGGTTCCCAGCACCAAAACGCTTTGCCCAGCCTTCAAGTTGCCCTCTACAACCAAAGCGCGCCACGCTGTTAATCCCGCAGTAGTGATAGTCGCCGCTTCCGCATGACTCCACCCATTAGGAGCGTGAGTAAAATCAGTAGCTGCGCGAACCGCGTACTCTGCAGCAAAGCCATCGACGCCATCGCCCGGGGTTTCTGCAAAATTTCCAACTCTGTCGTAGGCTTGCCCGTCCTGCCACTGAGGGAAAAAACCGGAAACAACATGATCACCTATCTGGAACTCTGTGACGCCTTCACCGACAGCCTCAACAACGCCGGCCCCGTCTGACATTAAAACCCGACCGTCTTCCGTCGGGATACTACCATTCGCCACCAACAGGTCATGGTAATTCAGAGAGGTGGCACGTATTGCAACCCGTATCTGCCCCGGTCCCGGCTGCCCCGGGTCTGGAGTGTCTCTTACCTCCAGCGAATCAAGCCCACCTGGAGCACGAAGAGTGACTGTTTTCATAGCATTTTCTCCAAAAATAAGTAGACCGGTCGTATAGTTTCAGTTCAAAAAAAGTCAGGTTTGGCCCAGTAACACCTTGGTCGCTTCCAAAGCGGACTCCATCGGCTCCCGGTCACGGGTGATCTTGCCACGCAGACTGGCGCCTAACCAAAGCTGATAAAGAGTAGTAGCCGTTCCTCTGGGGTTAAGTGTGGCTGGCAGAGACCCATCCGAGATTCCTTCCTCGACGGTTTGCGCCAGTCTGGCAATAACCCGGCCAGTCTCTCTGGCTAATACGTTGCGCATGGCTTCCGATAAATCGCAAACTTCGGCTGCAAGCTTAACCGTTAAACACTTGCCTTTGGGGTCACACGTGGATTGCGTTTCTAACCAGGATTCCCAATAACTCAGAAGACGCTCAGCCCCCGACATGCCGGGGCGGGACAACAACGAATCCAGGGAACTCTGGTATTCAGAAAAATAGCTTTTCAGTAGCTCCTCACCAAAAGCCTCTTTAGACCCAAAGTAGTGATAGAAAGACCCTTTGGGAACACCAGAGGCTTTCAAAATTTCATTTAATCCGACAGCACTGAAGCCCTTACCACTGATGATGACTTCTGCCGTTTTAAGAACGTGCTTTCGCACATCGTGAGAAACTGTTTTTGATTCCATGGGGCGATTTTAGGCCGCACTAGACCAATTGTCTAGTTGTCAATAGGTCACACTTCACCAAGAGCCAGTTACTCTATCCAGCCTCTTTACCGCGACCCTGAATGGTCGCCTCTGAACTCAGCATTTGCCAGAATTAGACCAGTCGTCTATAGTGCAAAACATTAAGACATTTCACGCCCAGCCTCCGTAACTAGTGAAGCAATCTGGATACACCATAAACGGAAGGAAACTATGATTATTGTTCATCATCTAAATGACTCACGCTCGCAGAGGATTCTCTGGCTGCTCGAAGAGCTGGGCCTCGAATACGATATTAAACGCTACAAAAGAGACCCTGATACCCACTTGGCACCACAGGAATTATTCCAGATCCACGCATTGGGCAAATCTCCCGTCATTGAAGACCGGCAAACCATCATCCATGAATCTGGTGCGATTATTGACTACCTCCTCCGGCACTATGACGGGGCTAATCTGCAGCCGCCCCGCACCACCAAGGAATATGATCAATACGTGCAATGGCTGCACTATGCCGAAGGATCAGCAATGCTTCCGTTGCTCCTGAAAATTTACGTTGATCCTCTTGGCAACAATGGCGCCCCCCTACACCCGCGGATCAATAGCGAGTTGGACAACCATCTGGGCTTTATCGAAAACTCACTGAAAGGACAAAGCTATCTGGTGAACGATACGTTTAGTGCCGCCGACATTCAGATGAGCTTTATTGGTGAAGTTGCCAAGTCGTTTCAATTACTGAGCCAGCGCCCCAATCTGCAAGCCTGGCTTGAACGACTTCACTCCAGACCTGCTTATCAATCGGCTATTGCCAGGGGCGGCGTGTACAAGTTGGCGTAATGTTCTGATGCCTCGAGCACAAACGTTATTCCCGTTACCAGTTGAGAAAGGGCGGTCTTAAGGACCGCCCTGATCAATCAAACAGTCTTCCGGCAAACATGGCTCTGATCGATAGAATGCTTTGACTATGCAATCGCTTTGGAGGTGAGGCGACTGCATGGGGACTTGGTCATGATGTCATGCCAGCGCTCTTGAAGAAGCCTTTCAACGTGTGTTCGCAACCAGACAATACCGGGATCACGATCGTGCCGAGCATGCCAGATTAGATACAGGCTGGTGGGATCGACGCTGAAAGGAAGCTCACCCATCCACAACCCGTTCACAAAACCGCAATCCTGACTGATCAACTCGGGTACTGCCGCAATCAAGTCTGACGCTCGCAATATTTTCGGTACAATCGAAAAATGGTTTACCGTCGATGCTATACGCCTGCTATGTCCCTTCTGATCCAGATAACTATCGACGAACCCGTGCGCATCCCCAGACATTGTTACAAGCAGGTGACGGGCACTCAGAAACTCATCCATGGTAATGGGTCTTCCGGCAAGCGGGTGGTCTGCACGCATAGCGAGCAAATACCCACCTTCGAATAACCAAGTACTCCGTAGACTATGGTCGTGCTGAGTGAGAACACCTACAGCGAGATCAACATGAGCCTCCCTGAGATCATGGTGCGTTCCCTCCGGCGTGTACGGAACGGCATGGACGTCCACTGCCGGCGCCTCACGCTCAAGCAGTTCAATCAACTGAGGCCAGACCAACTCCACGAACATATCGGTTACTGCAATTCGAAACCTGCGTTTCGATGTTCCTGGATCAAACTGTGTCGCACTGACCGCGTTGGTGAGAGCAAACATAGGATCACTAACCTGATCCCAGAGACTCAAGGCATAGGAGGTTGGCTCGATGTTCCTGCCCTTGCGTACAAATAACGGATCATTCCAAATCTGACGCATTCTGGAAATTGCATTGGACACTGCCGGCTGTGTCATCGCGAGACGATCGGCCGCGCGAGTCACTGAACGCTCTGTCATGATGGCATCGAACACGTACAACAGTTGAAGTTCTTGGGTTTTCATCAGACTTTTCCCGAGATGCAAAAAGCCTCCCAAGCAGGAGGCTTGTGCTATGCACTTATAAGTTACCTTTAACAAAGGCTCTCAATTCACTCAAACTTCCGGCACCTGTTTTCTGTGCAATCACACCGCCCTCATTAAAAAGAGCAAGAGTCGGAATGCTCCGAATACGCATCTTGGCAGCAATCTCCGGACTCTCGTCCACGTTCACTTTGACGATGGTTAACTGATCGCCCAGCTCATCAGCAATTTCCTTCAGCATCGGCGTAACTGTTTTGCAGGGGCCGCACCACGGGGCCCAAAAATCCACCAAGACTGGCCGATCACTCTGGACCACGGATTGCTCAAAGTTCACGTCTGTTACGTGAATAATTTGACTCATTAGATAATCTCCTTGTTGGAAGCGTCTGATCGTAAGAATGTGAGCTTGGAACAATAAAAACTAATTGCGGGGCCATATAGATCCTATTTCTCAGGATGATGAGTGCCTTAACGCTTACAGGCGTTTACTAAAGACCAGGCCGCCCCAAGCGAGCGTGCGGTTCCCGGTACCGCTCTTAATCTCGGAGCTCTGCACTCGCAGTACGTAACTCAACTCTATACCAGCCAGGAAACCGTGGGTATAACCAGCCCAGACCTCTGCCAAAAGAATGTTCAAATCATCGGCATTCAGCTCATGCTCCGAATCCCGAAACTGTCCCTGCAAGAACGCGTTATAGGCGCGAGCTTTGACTGACATTCCGCCCCAAAAATAATTCTCCCGTCCACCAGGTACCGACACCCCGGGTGCGCGCTCACCGTAAGCCATCAATTCGGGGTTAAACCGGTTATCGGGTGATGAGATCAGACCGCCCCTGAAAACCAGGGCCGCGCCGAATTCAGTGAGGTACCCGGCTGAACCGAAATACGTCACTTTGAACTGCTGATTCGGCTGACTCGCATCCAGGTATTGATGGTATGCAGCGGAATACCGGAAAGTCAGCTCTCCGCCGTTGGAAATCTGGTGGCCCCAACCATTAGCACGGTCGCTACCGACGACCTTGTGAACCGCATTCTGGCCGGATTTGAAAACATCCAGCCCCAGCACGCCTACGGTCATCGATGTTGTCCAGCCCGATTTTGCGCTCAGTGCCTGATAGCTCTGGCTCGACGACAGGTAAACAAGACTGCTGTACGGGCGATCGTTCCGGTCAATGGCCGACTCTTTGATCTCCTCGGGCGTGAAGCCATAAACCCCAAACTCGAGCGCCGCGCTTTTTGGCTTTTCACCCTTGCCCGCCAGGTATGGCAGGACATACCCGTCCAGCCCCTGACTGAAACTCGAAACCGGGTTGTTTACGAATGCCTCTGAATTCGAGGAATAAGTAATGGCCACGCCAGCAGTGTAATCCCGATCTGTCTGCGCTGGAGCGAAGAGATCGTTATCCGTAGACAAAGCCATCACCGAGTCTGAGGACTCTGCATGCGCGGTAAATGCCAGCAGGGAGACCGCGAGCATCGGTACTAGAAAACGAGAATTCATAGCCAACTCCGAAAAGTGTGTCGGTAAAGTTGGCGCTATTTTTCGATTGACTGGCGCTGAGGACTAATCAAGCGTCGGTATTCAAAAAATCATCGATACTTATGGGTAAGTAGTTTTGCGTGCATTTTTGAGCTGATCTAGCTGTGCCCATCACCCAAATTGATGTATTGCATACCGTTTGGGAATTATTCGTTGTCTCTCTTCAACTCCATACTTCGCTCCATCTGATATCGGGTCCTTTGGCGACTCCGGTATGAGCATCAACCTATCGAACTTTGGAGATAACGTTATGCGTAAATTTGTATCGATCACCCTGGCTTCACTTTTTGCCGCCGCCGCCCTGCCCGCTAACGCCTCCTTGGCAGACCGTAAATCCGATGAGCCCCGCTCCGAGCCGGCTCAGCCGGCTCCTTATAGTGGCCAAACCGTAATTCGCGGTGAAATCCAGGATCGGGTTGCAAAGAGTGGCTTCTCTGAGCTATCCCCGTACAGCGGCCAGATAGTTATACGTGGCGAAGTACGCTCCGAAAGCCACGGCTGAACATAAAGAGTGTCATTTGTGTCTTGGCACCAGGGACGGTGCGTTTTTGGATCGATTTGCTTGGAATCTGCGGTTCTTCTCTTCAAGGCCCAAGCGGTATTGAAGATAGAGGCACGGCTCGGTCACGAAAAACTCTGACTGGCCATATCTATTCCCATCTTAAAGACAACGCGTTATCCCAATTGCAGGCTATGTGTGCCGATATCACCTTCATCATTCGACATACGCGCGGCAATTAAGGCAGGCCGTGAAAGGGAGCGGAATTACCAAACCGGTTACGGCTCATTCTTTTCGCCACGCTTTAACCACCGAGCTGCTGAAATCGGGAAGTGATATCCGAACGGTCCAGGAAATCCTCGGCCACGGCGATATTCGGACGACTGAAAGCCACACCCACATTATTGGCGATCGAAGAGCTGGTACAGCTAGTCCATTTGATCGTTTGCCGGGTTCTTGAGAAATGACCAAGCGTCCAACCAGTGCAGAAAGAGCCGAGGATATCTGAGGCGATCCGAATGTTCGCTTTTGTTTTTAACGAACCATCGGCAAGTCATCCCAACGAGTCGTATACGCCGGCGACAAATGCCCCCGTCGCATCGCATAGGCAGCAGGCCCGGCCTCCCTGGCCATGTAGACCGGAGCCTTGGCCTTTCGGTTAATGGCATCCATAACGGCCATCAGGCGTTCCGATCTGCCGTTGTCTGGTGCCTGCCCGGCAGCGGCTTGAAAGAGATCCTCTTGAACACCCGCTTCTTCCACCAACTCACACAGCATGACGCCGGCCTTGGCGTAATCAAATCCTTCGCGATACATCGGTCGCAGCAGATTCAGGGCCTGCTGCACAATAACCCGGCAGTCCTGGCTGGGCTGGATGAGCTTCACACTGGCACTGCGTGAATACTGCGGTGTTGTGGCTTTGAACGGGTTGGTTCGGATGAACACCATCAGCTCCCCGGCATACTGCTGACCTCCCCGAAGTTTCTCGGTCGCACGGGTCGCAAAGTGCGCAACGGCTTCCTCCAGGTCGCTCAGTTTCTGAAGGGGCTGACCAAACGATCGGGAACACATGATTTGCTTCTTTGGGGCCGGCACATCCTCCCACGTCACACAAGGCACGCCATTGAGCTCCCGGGCCGTGCGTTCCAACACGACAGAGAACTGCTTTCTGAGAGTCGCTAGATGGGTATCCGCTAACTGTAACGCCGTGACAATGCCCATGGCCTGAAGCCTGGCACTGAGTTTTCGCCCAACACCCCAAACTTCCTCAACCGGCACCCGAGCCATCAGTCGCTGTTGCCGGGCGGGGTCTGTGAGGTCTACCACGCCTCCCGTCGCCGTATACTTCTTCGCGGCAAAGTTAGCCAGCTTGGCCAGTGTTCGCGTGGGGGCAATGCCCACACAGACGGGCAAGCCGACGTTCTGATACACGGTGTTCTTGACCTCTCGACCAAAATCCTCGAAGGATACCACCCGGTCAATGCCGGTGAGGTCCAGAAAGGCTTCATCAATGGAATAGACATCCACCCGTGGTGCCAAGGCTTCGAGTGTGTTCATAACCCGTCGGCTCATGTCGCCATAGAGGGTGTAGTTGGAGGAGAACACCTGGATGCCATACCGGTTAATTTCCGTTTTGACGTGATGAACCGGCACGCCCATCTTGATCCCCAGTGCCTTGGCTTCTTTCGAGCGGGCGACCACGCAGCCGTCGTTGTTGGATAGCACGACCACCGGCGTATTGCGCAGATCCGGACGGAACAGCTTCTCGCAGGAGGCGTAGAAATTATTGCAGTCCACCAGCGCGAAGACGGCCTGATCCCGGTCAACCGATGCCATCCCTACCCTCCCCGCTTCATTGACCGGATGACGTTGGTCACTACCCCAAACACTTCCATCACCATGTCACCCTCGACCGTGATGGGCTGGTAGGCGGGATTCCGAGGAAGGAGGCGCGCGGGTGGCGGCGTCAGATGCAATTGCTTCACCGTCATCTCGGTTTCCAGGCTGGCGATGATGATGTCTCCATGTCCGGCCCTCAGTGACCGGTCCACCACCAGAACATCGCCGGGATAGATGCCCGCCTCAGTCATAGACTCACCCTGAACCCTAACGAAGAAGGTGGCAGCAGGGTGCTGAATACACAGCTCGTTCAGATCAATGGTCATCTCAATGTAGTCTTCTGCCGGCGATGGGAAGCCAGCCGAGACCCTCTCCAGAAACATCGGGATGTTCAGGCGTGAGACGGATTCGTAGTCACCAAGCAGAATACAGGACATGCTTTACACCGAATACTGGTTGAATATACAGCATTTTGGCGAGACAATATCAGCAGGTCAACCCATCATTGGGCACCATGCCCTATACTCAGAAGAGTGCAGCTGCCAGGAAGGCGGGAGGAGTCTGTATGAAAAGCGTAATACTGATGTTTATTGGCGGCTTGGTGGGCGGCCTGATCGGGCCGGTGACTGCGCTGGTGGGTGTGGCAGCCGGCTATGTGATTGGTCGCGCTCTGACGCATTCGGTTGCCCCGAAACCGAGGGAGAAACCCTCAGCTTGCCGTTAGCCCATCCCTTATTAGCTTTAATTCTTCACAACGGGATAACAGGCATTGCCCCAAAGCGTCTCGGGGTGATCCATCATAATTGTCAGAATGATGGGAACCAGTTTGCTCATCAGACCAACGCAGTCACGAATTTGGTCGCGATTCACCTTGCTACCCCAAGTAGCACCGCCATGTATCAACTGGTTTCGCAGTGTGTAAATTCGGCTAAGCGCAACGCCCAGCACCGTCGCGGTATCCTCGGAACCCAAGGCTGATTGGGCAGCGACTTTTGCCCTGGCAAACTGATCCTGCCACTCATCCTCGCTGAGTTTTCCGTTTTGATAATCCCAGAACGGCTGAAACACAAAACGATTACCGAGCAGCACCCGAATACTTCGGGGGAATTCTGTCCAGGTCAGTCCATCCAGCTGTTTATCCGCATCAAGATCGGATAACTTCTTTAAAAATCCACGGAAGGCTGTTTTCTCCGTCGTCCGGTATTCTTCGTTGATCTCTGTCGCATAGGCCGCGTTGAAAGCAATCCACAGAAAGATGAACTGGCTGTCTGGATCGTCAAGTTGCTCTGCTCGCTGTAACCAGCTCAGAGACCTGTGAACTCGCAGACTTAGATTAGAGGGATAGCCTGCTCGTTCGTTGCGGTGACGCTTCTTGAGAATGTCATAGTTCATGGTTTCGGTTCGTCCTTTATCCAATCGTGGTTTTAATCCTTCACATGCTCTCGAATCAGCCTCAAAGCTTGCTCCATGTGCTCAAACCGGTGACTGCCGCCCTCAAAGCTATGAACCGGAAAATAATCCCCAAGCAGCCTAACGGTGTCCTTCCACGGAAGCAGTTCATCCCCCTTATCCAGCAAAATAAGCCCGCTGCCATATTGGGTGAAAGGGTAATAGCTTGAAACTACTTCGTCTGTCAGTTGATAGACCTGCCCCTGATGATCTACACCCTGCCCTATCCAGGGCCTGAGAGTGTGACCAGGATCCGCCACCGGATTGATGGCAACAAACGGAATGCCGGATTCGGCTCCCAGAATGCCCGCCAGCCATCCCCCCATCGAGGTTCCAACCAGAAGGTCCGGGTTCACTTGCATCAGCTTGTCCAAGCTCTCTTCAATAACGTCTTCCGAACCTTGGGTGTAGTCAATGTCGTGACCATACACCGGGCCCAGCTTGGCGAGGGTTTTGAGTTTTTCACTGGTAGTATCAAACTGGCTGGCGAAGCCGTGAAGATAATAGGTCTTCAGCATATCTTTCACTCAGGGCGTTTTTCAGACCTTATCACCGTTGGGCAGGAAATACCTGTCTGTTCAACTGAGCATTTTCGGTTGCCGAACTACGAAAAAGGGGTGTGGCAACACTGTGCTCACACCCCTCAGCCTGTTGATTCATTGACTCATCCATGAGCCTCGATTGACGGCCTCCAGTAAACGTTATTTCCAAGTCGGCCAAAGCCAACGGGCTTGCCTTTTCGATAGGCCTTGCGTTGATTGTTGGCCATGGCACTCTGGGCATCGGCATCTCGAACATAACGTGCCAGAGTCATAGCCGGCGCTTTGCCATAGCGAGCACCCGGCGAGGCGCAGGTCCAAATGTGCCTCAATGCCACCGCAGCATCTGGCACGACTTTATCGAGATAGGCCAAGCCATAGGCACAAGCTTCCAGGGTAAGATCGGCGTGGTCACATAGGCGTGCAGCCGCCGTGGGTTTACCGTTCATATCGTAGGTGTAGGTCTTGCCTATGTCGTGCAACAGGCCAGCGACGAAGCCAAGTTCCTGAAGAGATCGCGGCATCTCCGGCTCGTTTATCTGTGCCATTCGCAACACATTCTGCGCCACCTCCAGAGAGTGCGCCAGCAATCCGCCAGATTCGTTATGATGGTAATTCTTGCTGGCTGGCGCCTTGAGGAACACCTCCAGCCGATCCCGGCGCTCCAGCACCCGTTTGATGAACACCTGCAAGTAACCGCACTCCAGAGAGCGGACAGCCACGATCAACTGATCCAGTGCTTCCGGTTTCGCGCAGAAGGTCCGCGGCAGGGTTTGTAGTGCCGGCAACCTGGCAACATCGGTCTGTAGCGGGCGTCGGATGTCAGTCAGCAGCACCTCGCTGCCCTCCGGACCGACACATACCTGTCCTTTGACGACTACCAGATCCATGTGGCCCAAATATTCTGGAATCACGATAGAACCAACGACCGCCAGCACCACCATATCGCTGGCGCAACTGCTCAGGCGCAGCTTCAGGTACGGAATACCTTCGTCATCGAAACAGGCGATGCGACCGGTAAGGCGATAGGTGCCCTTGAACGTTTCTTGCGTTAACGGGCGCAGATCATTCAGTTTCATCACCAACCTCCTTATCGTTGTCGATCACACGGCTCTGGATCAGGCGTTCAAAGGCACTGCCATCCATACATGTCAGGTTCGGGATATACCGGGAATACACTTTGAACAACATTTCGGTGGACGAGTGGCCCAGGGTCCGGGCCACCCATTCCGGGTTTTCACCGGAGGCTAGCAACAGCGTCGCCGCAGTATGTCGGGTCTGATAGGGCCGGCGCTTCTTGAGCCTGAGGTGCTCTAGCAGCGGATACCAAACACGCTTAGTCACATTATTATGGTCCAACGGCTCTCCCAGCCGATTGCAAAACACGAACTTACTGAGCTTGCCGGTAGCCTCGTACTGGGCCTTCAGTGCGTCGTAAACCGGACCAAACATGGGAATCTCCCGTTGGGAGCCGTCCGTTTTGGTGTATTCCGTCCTGCCGTGAATCAGGGTTTCGCGAACCAAAATCTCGCGGCGCTCAAAGTCCACATGCTCCCACTTGAGGCCATCCACCTCTCCCGTGCGCATGCCGGTGTAAAACCGCACCAGGTAGTAGTTGCGGTAGTCCTCTCGCACACAATTGAGGATGGTCTCCACTTCCGTCATGGAAAACGGCTCGATATGGACCTTCTGCTGTTTCAGCGGCTTGATATTGAGATAAGGGTTCGTGAAGTCGTAACGTTCCGCCGCTTCGGTCAGGATCATCCTCAGGATTGTCATATGACTATTGATGGTCTTGGGCGCCATCAAACCACTCGCGCCCCTGCCCTTGCGCCGGGCCATCTTGTTGCGGGCCGCAAGAATATCCGCCTTGGTGATCTCTCTGACCCGCTTGGTTTTGAAGGCAGGCTTCAAGGAACTCTCTAAAATGGATTCCACGTTACGGGTGTGAGAGTTCCGCCACTGAATTTTGGATTCCAGGAACCATTGGTCGGCGAAGTCTATGAAAAGCGGAGTATCGAGATCGCCGGAGCCGGCCGCAGCCTGGGAGCCCCCACCTTTTTGTTCAATTTTCTTAAGATTACCACTGTCTGGGAAATACTCTGCATAGTTAAAGTCGCCAAGAAGGATCTTGGCTTCGACCTTCTGCAGCAGCGCCTGTACCCTCTTACGGTTTGCTGGCGTATCTTTCAGTGCTGTTTGCTCACGACAGCGATGACCCGCGTACATGAAGTCGAGATACAGCCGGCCCGTTTCTTTACGTGATCTGACCTTACCCATGGCAAACCACCCCGCTAGCCATCGGAATCGCCAAGTGTTCATGTTCACGGGCAGTAACCAGCATTTCCTTTTCAACCTCTTCCCAGAGGAAAAGAATCTTTCGACGGCCAAAGGGCTTGATGTAGTGTTTTCCCTCAAGCAAAACGGTGTCTTTCAGGCACTGGCGAATGGTTCTGCAGTCGTACTTAATGCGTCCTGCGAGTTCTTCAGTAGTCAGGTAGGTGTAGGAATTTTCCATCGAATTGTTCCTTCTGTTGCGCTACGCTAGATCAACAAAAGACATTCCCCGTATCAGAATGTCATCCTAAATGACATTTTAGGCAACAAAAGTACATTTGCAAGAACTTTTTGCCATTCTGGATGACATTTATTTATTAAGGATGATTTTAGAATGATTCGATGCCACCTGGCCCGACTCATGGGCGAGCACAAGATGAAGATTGTGGACGTAGCTCGAGAGACTGGTTTAAACCGGAATACCGTGACACTGCTTTATAAAGAAACCGCTCAGCGCATCGATCTCGAAGCACTCGACAAACTCTGCACGCTGTTCAAATGCGAAGTCAGCGATTTGCTGGAATTTCAGAAGGACGAGTAGGTAATAAAGAAAAGTGCGGTCGGCAATTACCGGGATGGATTTGCCGAGGATAAGCTAAAACAAGATTTTAACTGCGTGGATTTTCGAGTGTGACACCAACAGACTTACGGTCATTCTCACCTGAACACCCAAATGGCGTGTCACAAGGATTGGCACATATATGTCACATATACGTCACAGGGAATTTCTGCCACCCCAAACGCAAAAAAGGCAGACCAGTAAGTTACTGATCTGCCTTTCTTTTATATGGTAGCGGGGGCTGGATTCGAAGGTTATGAGGCCGATAATTTTGACCCACTTTTTTTGTGCCAGAATTATCAAAATTGCCATAAATCTACGTATGATCTACGATTCTACAGAAATGGCGCGGTGGAAGCTAGGTGCATTAATGACAGACAACAGCTATCAAAATTGGCACCAGACTGAAGAGTCGAAAGACGGAGATTTGACCGTAAGGGCGCCAGGCCCTCACTTCCAAAGCATCCGGGAATGGGCGCAGGAAAACGACATAGCTGATATTTTCGATGCCATCGCCCTCACCTTTGGGTTCACCGAAAATTTCACCATCATCGGCAACCTGTATCGCGAACTATCAAGCCCGGAATCGACCAGCATATTAGCCCAATGGTCGGAAAACTCATACATCAACCATCTAAGCCGGCTCAGTGCAGCCTATAGCCAAAGCCCCGAAATTTCCAATGCTTTTGCCGGTTTCCCGCGAAGACCATCCAGAAGCAGCACAAAACAAACACTTCGCAACGCGGGCGCTGACATTTCGCAAACACATTTTCTACTGGAAATGATCGTACAACCACTGGTTCTATCCGGACCTGATTCAGCAGACCGGCGCCGTCGCGCCTTCAGAATTTGGCTGATCGTTCAGGCTCTCGAAAGAGCGGTCGAACACAACTGCCCTTTTGATAGCCAGATTCAACAGATCGCCAGCGCACTCAGCTTACCCGGCGATGATACAAAATGGGAGGTAATAGATACTGTTCTTCACAGAAGCACACGTGCATACCCCGCCGAGGAATGCTCCTACCCACAGTTCACACAAACCATTCGATACGCAGCCACACAGCTAAAGATTCTTCCAAAGTTTTCAGAGAACAGAAAACAGAAACCACTGCTGGATGCCATCGCACTGGTGGCCGGTGGGCACATAAATGCAATCCGTCAGAATCATCAGTTCGCTCCCTTCCAGCCATCCCTTACGGGGCTACTAGCACAAACTGACTCGGCAGTAATTCTCGACAAACATAGGAACGAGCCCCAAGTCCTTGCCTTTTACGACAACGAAAGTGACACCGCCGACGAAGAAGGGCTCGAGCAACTGTTACTGTTTAATGTCGAACCAAAGGAAACGCCAGAACAGCAGAGACTCTCAGGCAGAAGTGTTTTGATGCAGACTGCAGAACTCTCTCATTACCTACCCTGGTCTTGGGACAAACCACTCCCTCCTGAAAAGGAGCACCTTGAGAAGTGGTTGGATCAGACCCTGTCCCATTCCGCCCTGGGTGAGCGATTTGGAGCGGCGTTGGTTTGGTTAGCACTTCGTTTGGGGCGCTCCCTCGAATTTGTCCTGGAGTTTGAGATTACTGACGAAACTGGGGACGAATGGTCGATCTCCACTGACCTGCAAACAGCTCACCGAAATTCACCCAAACGCCACAGTTCATGGTTGCCGGATCAGGCCGATAAAGCTCTGATCGAACCGTTTGAAACGTCCCTGTGTATTGAATTACCAGGCCTGATCCAGGACATTCTTAGGGAAGCAAAACGAATCTTTCCAGGGGCACCATTATTACGGGGGTTATGGTCACGAATTGGAGTGATTAAGTTAGAAAGCTGGTTCAAGAAGCATTCGCGACGTTGCTTCCCCCGACTCAGTAGTGCAAAGCTGGGCAATGCCGAGTCACAACAAGTCTTCGAGGCATTCGGTGATCACTCACTAGCCCGACTGATTTCATCGCACCCGAGCTCTGCTCTCCCTGCGGCTTGCGGATACGCAAACTGGGATATACGGCAGATACAAAGTGGCTTTAACCTTCCCATTCAAACCAAGTCAAACTCTGCTAACCGGGTAAACCTTCTCGGAAGCCTGCTGGCACCTATTGAGTCCGTGCTGAAGTCTGAGATCCAGCATGGCACCACGAAGCTTTTGGAAAGCAGTCGCGGGGATCCGATTACATTCCACAATTATTTTGCCCAGTACACCGTTACCGCACTCTATGCCGCCACCGGTTGCCGCCACCTCTCCGAGCCCTTTGAGTCGATTGCACATTTTTGCCAAGAGCCCCCGGCAGTTTTCATCAACGACAAATCCGATGACGGTCTTCACTGCGGGCGCATGGTCCCTCTAGCAAACGACGCGCTTACTCTATTTAACGCCTATTGCAATCATCTTCGTTCATTCGCCTCAGACCTTGAACATTCGCATCCTCGCCTATCCAGCCGAATTGAACAAATGCTCAATGGATCATCCATCACACTGCCGCTATTCTTCCTATTAGACCCTTCCGGTTTCTGGCATCCGTTGAATGATGACAGCACTCCAGGCGCGGAGCTCTTTCGGTGGGAGCTACCAAGGAACCTGTTCCGTCACCGTTTTTCACAGCAATTGAACCGGCGAGGTGTAAACCCAGAAGTCATTGATGGGTGGATGGGGCACGGCGAGCGAAGTGCCACCACCTACAATGATCACTCAGCCCGGTGCTGGAAAGCAGACGTTGCCCGTCACCAGCAACAGCTGAACGACTGCTTTGAGGAACTTGGTTTTATCTCAGAGTTACCCTATGCATCCCTCACCACGATAGATCTTCAATCCGCGCCAACAGAACCCGGCTACTCAGAACCTCAGATATTCGGACAGGCAAAACGCCACCGCGATCGGATGAAAGCGAGAAATCAGGCTCGATCACAGGCACGGAAAGACCTGAACCTTTTTCTGTCGGTCAATCCGCTCGAAGAGGGCGCACAGCTAACTCAAACCTATGTGAACGACCTTGTGAGACAAATGCTCTTGCGCGAGAACGGCCTCCCTCACCCTCGCGCGGCCATCAGAATGGAGGTTCTGGTCCAATGGCTCGAAAGCAGTGGTCCTAATGCAAGGCAATTCATTCGGCACCGCCTGGCGCGGGTCGAATCCGAACGATCACTGTTCAGGGAGTCTTGCCCCCGTGCCGTTCAAGTTATGCCAATGCTCCAACAGTGGGCAAGCCAAACACGACAAGGAATACGGCAAGCCCAGGTTTCAAAATCCAACGGTCTGGCACTTGGTGCCGTGCTGCTGGCCATTGATAAGCGGATTTCCTATCTCCAGCTTCTGGAGGACGTAATTCAGGGACGCAACTATCGGGTCATTCAACACAATGATCACGTGTACTTTGAGTACAATGAAGCACTAAAGCCCGAAGATTTTGATCAACCGGTTCAACGCCATCAAATCGATCACACGATCGGACGATTACTGGCAAAGGGACTGGGCATTAAGGACACCAAGGATCTGGCCACCGCGCGCTGTCCGAAACCTTTGCGTTCGCTAGCCGACATTCTCAGGACAGCACCGCCTCACGGACCATTAAATTCAGACGAGCTTTCTCTAGCCCAGTTAATAAAATCCCTCCATCAACTGGTCGAACAAGCCAATCTGGTTGACCTACCCGGTTTAGTTGCGGGGGCTCTGAGTGAAAGAAATCCGCCCTCCAGTGTCTGCTTTTATGACTATCTGAGGCTAAAGGAAGGGATCCGATACTCAACGCCAAGCCACCCTGCAGGCGGGCCGGCCTTAGAGCTTGATTCGCGGCCACATATAGTCAGCATGACGCCTGGCAACTACCCCGATGAATTCTACGATTCAGCGAAGTCCTTCATTTTCGGTCTGCAAAATTTGCTCAATACATACACAAAAAGCAGATCCACACTGATGGCAAAGGAGGTTGAGCAATACTGTCGAACCCATGCGCACGAGGTCAGCAGTGCCATCTTTTTATTGGGACGTTGGGTTGCCTATCGCATCAGAATTGGCAAAGCTGCATCCCATCGCGCTCACACCCCCTATGCTCGCAACTCTCTCAAACGGTATCTAGCCGCCCTATCCCCCGCGTTTAGTGGACTAGCTTCCAGAACCGATTTATTGACAATGACGGAGGACGAGGTCACCGAGCTCTGTGACAACATGTTGTCTCAGTGCGCAGAAAAGCAGAAAGACTTGCACTATTTCTCCGCCAGATTGGTCGAGTTCTTCGACTGGGCCTGTGAATGCGGGGTTTCCTCCCCGGATTGGGATGAGCTTAGCCTGGGCAGCTCCCAGCGATCCGTTCGCCCAAGGCTGTTCTCTGAGGCCGAGTACTTCCAGGCGCTCGAGTTACTACTCCGTGCTAACGCCGAACACGCAGAGCGTGGCCCCCTATCCGCCTTCGTGCTTTTGCTGGCCTTTCGCTTTGGCCTACGCGCACAGGAGGCCATCGGGCTTCTGCGTTCCGACTGGTGTCAGTCGGGACAAATGACTTGGGTGCTCGTCCAAAGTAATAAAATACGAACCTTAAAGAACGCTCGGAACAGTCGGCGCGCAGTACCCCTCATGTTCCAGTTGTCACCGCTTGAACAAACAATCATCCAGACCATTCTCACTCAACACACGATCCAGGCAGCAGGCGATGGAAATGTTCCGATTCTCTGTGACACAGAGAAGGCACTCACACGCCACGCACGATCACTAGCCCCCGATATTGCCCGCGTTCTCAAGACTGTCACCGGCAATCGTAAAATGAGCCTCCATCAGGCTCGTCATGTGTTCTGCAATGTTCTGACTGCCGCTCTGTTCGAGATCGACAGCCCGCTTGCAGAGAACCTTTGCCCGTCTGCAGACCATACAGCAATAAGAAGCATTATGCTGGGGACGCAGGAATTACCCTCACGCCGCTGCGCTATGGCAATCGGGCGGGCACTCGGACATCAGACACCACGCACACAGCTTCGTTCCTACAATCACCTGCTGACAGAATGGGCCGACTCGCTCACTCCCCTTAGCTCCCACTACGCCAGTGAAGTCGCGAACGCTATCAAAACCAACGAATGGCCAGTGGAACCGCAGCCTCAACCAGGATCCCATCCAACCGTTTTCTCACGAACAGAAAAACTCTCTCCCAAAACCATCGCGGAGGGTTTACGGCTGATGGCACTGGGTTACAACACTGATATCGTCGAACAGCTTTTGCGACTGGAACCGGGAGAATTCACGGGTGTCGAGGAATTTGTTGATCGGATTAACGAATCCATCAGATTCAAGGTTTTTGATCCGACTAGAGGCAAAAAGGCGTACGTCTACGGGCAAGACTTACCCAGGCACATCCTTAAATCCCGGCCCGCCGACTTTTGGCAGCGACTGTTGCAGATCGCGGAAAAACTGCCCCCATCCGATGGGATAGATTTTAATCGGCCCTTACCGTCATTAGAGCAGGCATCAAACCTGGTCGGCCGAAACGGCCACATTCTAATGAACATGCCAGAGGAGGCGAATCTTCTGCGCCTGATGGTTAACAGTCTAAACTTACCCAAAAAAAACTATCATGCCGTGGTGAAATCTAAGCCAGCCAACCGTCATAGAGCAACGCGCTTGCTGAATGTCGGACAGTTTCAAGAGACCACTCAATCGTCCATTCAGTTGGACACATTTAATGAGAACTATGGCGTAGCCTACAACAGGGGCCGCTCCTACGCCGGTCTGGTGGTCGCCAAGCCGGCTGTAGGACCCATCCATGACAATATCGAACTCGCTCTTGCCTTTACCACGATTGCGGCCGCATACTGCCCGCGGGAAATAACTCCATCACCAGTATGTTGGTGTTTAGGAGGTCAATCCAGCTGGAAAAATTCCGGGTCATTCGACGAGATTTCCTCAAGCTCAACGAGCGTAATCACTGACCTCGATCGTCCTACGGAGGGTTGTCGTAACGCCAAAAATTCGACCATATGACGGTTTGCATAGGCTCCAGCGAGAATACGCAGAAAACGTTCATTAGGACACAGAGCCTCAAGCCTACCCTTCGCCTCAGCCCCATCATTCACGCTCTCGACTTGCAAACTTACCTTGAGCCTCGCCTCATCGAAACCGATTAGCCGCGCTGTGCCTTGGATTCGCTCCTGAACGGCCTCATCAGACACTAGCGTTGGCATGGTCCCCTGGATCGTTACACCTCCAAGTTGTTCCGCGCCAAAACTCACAAAAAAACCCTGCGTCACCAACCTGTTGGCAAACCGAGCCTGCAACTCGTTGCCCTTTTCAGACAGAAACGACTGTTCCTCGGCCGTGAGCCGCCCCACCAAATCGGTCTCGCCGAGGGAGGACTGGCGCACGAGTACTCGCGTGATAGCTTGAGCCGCCGCCCGATAATCTTCGACCTGCGCACTTGAAATATCCGTGCCGATGATCCTGACGATAATGGTTGCCGGAAATTCTGTTTCATCCGGGGACTCAAGGCGTAGGCGCGATTCAACATCAACGTTCGTATCTTTCCGGAAACGCGCAAACTCACCCAGAGCATGCGCCATAAAATCCCGCAAAAGTTTTTGCTGAGCGCTTGCAAACACCCCCTCCCCGTCGAACTCCAGCGCACCGTTAAAATGGGTAACCGTTGGTGGGCTTAATTGATGGCTTACCATGATGATGCCATCCATTACCCTGGATTCTTTACTCGGGCTCATAATGAACTCCCCTGCACAAATGTTTGGTTCTTTCTCGACACCGATCTATCAACGAAAGGATTTTTTAAAATCCAGCGTGCTAATGTTTTACCACAGTTTTGTGGCGAAGTGAGCGAGAGCTCCCAAAGAAGCAGAAAAGCGGGTCATTTACGCGACACCTGAGAAATGGACATATCAAAAAAGATTTTTTCCACTTCAAAATCAGTCTGTTGCAATTAAATTTTGCTAGAAAATAAAATTCTCAAAGAAATTCATTTTACACTTATTTAGAATGGTAGGCTTAAAGCCTACAAGACGCCTTAACACCAAAAGGTTTCTTAACCGACACAGCTCAAATTAAAACTTATATATTAAAATCAACCAAAACTTTAATGACCCATAACCACCAAAGAAATTAATAACTTACTCTTTCCAATTTGCATGTACTTGTTAGAGTGGTTGAAAAAACTCTTCACCAAATACAAAATGAACACATAGAATATTCAACCTCCAAAAACATAGAAGCAGGCTGAGCGCGGGGGCGCCTCCAATGCCAAGCTTGCAATCCCGTAGTGGTTCAGAAGCAGATTCGATCGGCCACAGTTTAATGTGCGAGGTTACTCTCGAAATGACGAAAAAGTACCTAACGGAAAAAGAACTACTCGTTGGCCTGGATGCCCACACAGCCCATGCCGATGAGCTGGCCGAGCCGTTGCCTCAGGAACTCACGCCACTGGAGCGCCTCAGGGGTTCCGTCAAACGCTATGACCGTCCGACCGATCCGGTTTGGGACGACTATTTCGACTCTGGGGGCGTCAGTGATGATTTCGTGGAAGACCGCGAGCAACCGGCACCGGATGAGCGTGATAAGTAACAATATCATCATCGCGGAAAGGTAGAGGCCTTCCATGCCAAGCATCACACGGATCGACCCGGAACCGTTTTTCAGCCTGCCACACCGCACCAGCGGCCCAGCCGGTGCGCCGCTGCATAATCGCCTTCCGTTTTACCGAGCCTATGCCACCGGCCTTCCGAGTCATGTGAAGAGCCTTGTGCTGACCTCTGATCTCCAGGGCCGAGAAACGGGTGGCCAGAATCGACTGCTTGGCGTGCCTGTAGCGGAAGCCCTTGTTGGGCTGTCTCGGGATGGGGTCATTCCGGCGCCCGACGCAGTGTTTCTGTGCGGCGACCTGTACGACTATCCCGACTGCCGCAAACGCGGCGGTACCGGGCCGGTGGACGAGGTGCTTCAGGCCTTTTCCGTGATGGCGCCGGAGGTCGTCGGCGTTCTGGGGAACCACGACCAGATGGAGTACCCCGAGGCGCTTCCAGACAACACCACCGTCCTGGATGGCGGGGTGATTAGGGTGTTGGGCAACCTGACCGTCGGTGGCGTCAGCGGTATCGTGGGCAATCCGAATCGCAATCAACGGCGAACCGAGGACGATTTTCTGGCCGCACTGGAGTCGGTGACCGATCAAGCCCCGGATATCCTGCTACTCCATCAAGGCCCAACCGACCCGGAACGGGCGGCTCGTCGGGGTGATCCCGGTGTCGCATTGTCTCTTGAAACCGGCTTTCAAGGGCTCACCGTGTTCGGCCATACTCGATGGGACTGGCCCTGGCTAATTTCTCTGGGTGAGAGTCAGGCTTTGAATGTCGATGGGCGGGTCGTGGTGGTTTTGCCGGAGGTTGACGGTGTGTGAACGATTAGGCGCGGGAGATCCCATTCGATGAGCATGCGACTGACTCCACACCGGTTTTTTGCAGCCAATCCTGTCGGGGTGGACTGGGTTTGTGGTGACCTGCATGGCGAGTTCGACGCTCTGCAAACCGCGTTATCGGAAGCTGGATTCAACAAAGCGGCTGATCGTCTGTTTCTGCTGGGAGACACCATTGACCGTGGCCCAGAGTCCCGGGCTCTCCTGGAGTGGGTTCTGGACACTGACTGGGTATACAGCGTGATAGGTAACCATGAGCTCATGTTTATCGCCGGCGCTGAGGATAACCGCAACCGATATAAGCACCGGGGAATGGGCGGTGACTGGGCCGCGAGCCTGGATGAAACCTCTTACAAAAATTTGGCAACCCAGTGTCGCTACCAGCTGCCGCTCACCATGACGCTGGAGTGCGAGAACGGACAGCTCGGGCTGGTGCATGCCCAAAGCCCGTTCGACGACTGGCGCACCGTTCAGGAGTGTTCTTTCTCAGAGCGTTTTGCCATTGAGTGCACCTGGCCCTGGAACCGGGCCCAGGGAAAAGATCAAACCATTACGGGTATCTCGGCCGTGGTGTCAGGCCACATCGGGACTGCCGAGGTCATTCAGCGCGGAAACCAGGTCTGGATTGACGTTCTGGCGAGAACCGGTCAGCTGCCGCTGATGCCGGCTCGCCAGGTGTTGGAACGAGTGGTGGCATATCCATCTGATCACCAATAGCAACCTGTTCCAGGCCAACCGGCGCAGCCTGCTCCCAGTCCTGCAGCGCCTCTGGCATCGTCGCGTTGGGGTCACACTGTGCCACCAGGTCACTCAAGCTGTAAGATTTCTTATCCTTCATGGCCTTACCTTCGATGGCCTCTGCGCCCCCAGATCACCGCAGCTTGCAGCACTCCGGTTTCTGGATTGGAGAATCTGTCTAGCGCCTGGTATTCGCCATCCCACACCTGAGCATGCCGGTACCGGACTACCTGTTCGGGTGTGAGCTCGACAATCTCATCAAATCCGGTTTCGTAGCCCTCAACCAGCACCGGCGTCTCCGGCGGCAACTTTTGTAGTTGCGTTATCAGCTCTTCTGCTGTCATTTCGACTCCCCGGTCAAATTTGACCGCCTCAAACTTCTATCACAATCGGCGCGTTCCGCGGCTCATACCGAGCGGTGCAGGTGCTGGCATTGATCAACGTCGTTAGCCCCTTCTGATACTCCCCATAGCCTTCATGGATATGACCCAAAATGTGCGCTTTGAGTGAGAGTTGCTGGATTCGGTCAAGCAAGTCAATGCAGCCAACATTCTGGCATTTGAATCCAAGGTTTGCCTCATCGCCGATACCTTTGGGTGGGCCGTGGGTAATGAGCACATCGGTATCGCTCGGTATAAGCTGCCATTTTTTGTGCAACTGCTGGCCACGCTCCAGCATAAACGCCCAATCCATAAAGGTGGGCGTCCAGGGTGAACCCCAGAACCGAATACCCTCAATCTCCACGCCGCTGTCTTCCAGGTAAATGGCGTTGGTCAGTGCCTGACGGGCTAGTTCCGGCGTTTCCTGGAAGGCCCAGTCGTGATTGCCGGCAATCACAATCTTATGACGGTGCGGCAGCGTTCCGAGCCATTCATTGAGCTCTTCGATGTTCTCCAGCGTGCCCTGGCCCAGGCAGTCACCGGCATGGATCAAGACATCGCCATCTGGAATATCCGGTATGCGATGGTGCAGACTGTGAGTGTCGGAAATACAGACCAGTTTCATACTGGCACCTCCGGTGGCGTCAGCAACTCGGGTTCCAAAGACCAATCCATATACGGGAGGACTCGGGCCATATTTCGCGCATCGTCCACACCACGATGGTGATGGCCCTCAAAGTCCAATCCGTGAAAAGCTAGCGCGTGGGCAAATCCATTCTTTCTCTTCTGCCCCGTGGTGCGTCGCCAGATACGTTTCAAATTCAGGTGCGGGCGAGCCAGGATGACCGGCCAAGCACCGTCCAGCTGGCTTTGAGCCTCCAGGTGCAAACGATCATAGTTACCCCAACTGCACCAGATAAAATCGTCAGGCAGATCACCCAGCCAGGCATTCATGGCCTCAATCGCCTCGGGGAGCGTGGGCGCGGCATCCACCATCGACTGGGTGATCCCGGTCAGCTCCATGCAGAAGTCGCTCAGCACAGGATTCCGGGTTGGCCTGACCAGAAACGAGTGGGCATCCAGCAGGTTTCCCTTCCGAGTGGCGAGGGCACACCCGACTTCAATGATCTCCATGTTGTGGATACTCTGAGAATCACCATTGGGTGCCCGCTGCATCTCCCAGCAAGTTGCCTCTAGGTCCACAATCAGCAACATTGATTGTTCCAGCCCTGTTTCTCCAACACTCAAACACAACATGTAGGCTTTAAGCCTACCACCCAACGCATCATATAGATGAACCGCACAAGGCCATGCTACCAACGCCCGCAGAGCTGCGCCACCGGTCTTTCAGAACTCGACCTAGAAAACCAAGTTTGAGCGACAAGACCATAACAAGGAAAAGCCATGCATTCTGACTATCAACACCAAACGAAATGCTTCATTTCCCAAACATCAGGCCCGTGCCCGGGCTTCAATATTGATTCATCATTTCGCCACAACTTGGGCGAAATTAGAGGCAACGGAGTGGCCGGTAAGGTCGCAAAGCGAACGTTCAGATTTTTGGAATCTGCGCGCAACATATGAGGCCGTCCAGCAATAGATCCGGGCCGAACGATACCACTGAAACGACCGGCTGAAATGTTTCTGGCCGGTCGGCTTCAGTTTACGGGAGCAACCACCCGACAGATACGAAGAGCAAGATCCTCACAGGTAATCCCGGGTGGACTGGACACTCGCATAGGCAAACCCAAGAGCCGCCATAGCCGTGGCATGAACCTGTGCCGCCGGCACCTTCACGCCGTTGAACTCCAGGTCCATCGTGGCGCAAGCATCTTCCAGCACAGTGACCTTGTAGCCAAAATCTGAAGCGGCTCGGCTGGTGGCTTCGATGCACATGTGACTCATGGCACCGATCACAACCACTTCCTCAATGTCGCTGGCATCCAGCAGCTCTTTCAGGTTGGTTTTCAGGAATGAGTTGGGATAATTCTTCAGAATCACCGGCTCATCACCTTTTGGTGCCACGGATTCGTGGATGTTGATGCCGTTTGTACCCGGGGTGAATACAGGCGCATCCGGGTCCGGAAACTCATGGTGAACATGCACCAGCAGGTCTTTGTTCTGACGCGCTGTATCTATCACCTGTGCCGCCTTGGCGGCTGCCTGTTCAATGTTCACCAGAGGCAGTTTGCCGGAGGCAAAGTACTCATTCTGGATATCGACAACAATAACGGCTCGCTTGCTCATTTGACTGTTCCTCATTGGATCATTTGTTTCAGGGGTGCTCTGGTCAGAAAGAAAGAATCTCACCATCCGCCGGGGTCAATACCCGCTCATCAATCCCCTCGTTCTCCACGAACTCTGCCAGCTCTTCACGGCTCAGGGTCATATGGTTCACCGCATCCATGTGCACGGCGACAATGTCCGCATCTGGTAAAGCTCGGTGCACTCGCAGGGCATCTTCTTTGCCCATGATGATCGAGTCGCCCTCAAAGCCTGTCAGTTCCGCCGCCCCGGCATTCAACACAACAACGTCCGGCTGAAAGCGCTCCAATGACTGAACCACTTCATCACGCCACACGGTATCGCCTACCACGTAAGTGGTTTCCTGCCCCTCGGCTTCAAAAACCACACCCATGATTTCACCGAGCGCCTTGGCCAGCTCGGGAATGGCATAAAGGGTATTGGAGCCGTGTTGGCCGCCGGTTTTATGGAGTATCACGCCGCCGAATTCAGCCTCGCCATCCAGAATACGCACATCCTTGAAGCCTTGTGAGCGGATCAGCTCGGCATCCGCCCCGTTCTGCACAAACAGGGGAATGTTCTTCGGCAACAGCTTCTGGGCGGCATCGTCCCAGTGGTCCAGGTGGGTATGGGTAACGATCACCGCATCGGTACCCTCAATCACATCCTCAGCGGCCATGGGCAAGCCCACCAAAGGATTACGCAGCTCACTGCGGTAAGTGTCCGGAAAGCCCGGGTAAGCTCCTTGTTCGGCCAGCATAGGATCAATCAGAAAGGTGGTCTCTCCGTATGTAACCTTGATGGTGGCATTGCGGATTTGCTGTATCTGGTGGCTGGGTTCCCGGGTATACGATTCGGCGAAAGCAGCGCCAGTAAAAACAGTCGAAGCAAGCATCAGGGCGCCAGCGAAAGTTTTGATCAACATGGTATTTATCCTCCAACAGGGTGTTCGTTGATGGAGTAAGTCTACGGAGATGTGATCACCACCAATATTGACCTGAAAGACAATGATCGAAAGAATCGGGCCAAGCAGTTATCATCGGGTTAAATGAACCACAGGAGTGACACCGTGGCGCTACCGAAAGTCGGGCTTATCCTTCACCCACAATTCAGCCCCTTCCATTTCTCTGTTCCTTACATGGTGTTCAGTATTGCCTTGCCCGACGGCCCCTTGTTCGAGTTGCTGATTATCACCCCAGACGGCAAGCCCCTCACATCCGAACGGGCCATGACCGTTCAGCCAGATGGCGGGCTGGAATTATTGGATGCGGTTGATATTGCGGTAGTACCCGGCTGGCACGATCTGAGCGAAGCCCCACCGCCGCAATTGGCGGAGGCTCTCACCCGCTGCCATGAACGGGGCGCACATGTGGTAGGCCTTTGCTACGGCACCTATGCGCTGGCCTATGCGGGTTTGCTGGATAACAAGAGAGCCTCGACCCACTGGCTGGCAGAACAGGACTTCCTCAATAGGTTTCCACAGGTGAATCTGGATACCAACGCCCTCTATGTGAAGGATGACCGGCTGGTCACGTCCGCTGGCACAGCGGCGGGGCTGGATTGCTGCCTGTTTCTAGTGCGGGAGTATTACGGTGCCAGGACCGCCAATACCCTTGCCCGCCTGATGGTTGTTCCGCCGCACCGGGAAGGTGGCCAGGCTCAGTTCATTGAGCAGCCGGTCGCGATTTCCACTCAGGATGCGCATATCAACCGACTACTTGACTATCTGCGGGAACATCCGGCCGAAACACACACAATCGATGAACTGGCCGCCCGCACCGCCATGAGCCGGCGCACCTTCACCCGCCATTTCCAGAGAGCCACCGGCATGACGGTAGTGGAGTGGTTGGTGAGTGAACGACTTCGGCGAGGACGGGAACTGCTGGAGACCACATCGCTGTCTGTGGAAGCCATCTCGGAAAGAATCGGCTTCCACACAGCAACGTCATTCCGGCAGCATTTCAAGCAACGTCACCACGTAAGCCCTCGTGACTGGCGCAGGACCTTTGGAGATGTGGCCTGATAATCCAGCCACCAGTTCAGCGGGCAGGTAACAGGAGTACTGCGGGAAAGCCCGAAATACCGGTTCGGCTAGTCGAAGTGAGTGCCACAATCTCTGGAATGGCTGACGGATAATGGCAACTGCTACATTGCCAAAGAAACGCGAGTCTTCGCATCCGCTCTGGGTTTTGTGGTGTATATCACACCCGCGCGAAGCCCTCATAGTAACGGCATAGCGGAGGCTTTTGTGAAGGCGTTTAAGCGGGGCGATGTATACCTGTACGACCTTCCTAATCCAGCCACAGTGATGGCCAGATTGCCGAAATGGATCTGAGACTATAATCGCAGCCACCCGCACAAGAGTCTGAAATGCCACCGGGGAATACCGGGCTGAACTGGCAAGATGGTGCTCAGTTTAGTTGGGGCAACTACAGGCATCAGTATTATCGACCTTGTTAAAATCAGAAGGCTGGCTGCCAAGAGAATTGTCGCCAACTGGTCATCCTAATTGTCGCCGAACATCCCCCCGGCAATCGAGGGGGGCTGCGTAGGGCCGTGTGGCCCTACGCAGCGTGACCTGATTGAGTCAAGGCCGGGTTGTCATGCAGGCAGTTTGGCTGCAAGCAGTTCGACCTTCTCGATATTGGGCGGAGAACTGAGCAAGGTCGCGGCGTTGGCCATCAAGGCCGCGGCGATCTCGCCGTTCAGATGTGCCTGGCGACCTGCCTCATCGGCAAAGGCATCAAACACACCGAACGTCGAAGGGCCAAACTTCAATGCGAACCAGGCAGTGGTGCCGGACTCGGCGTTGGCGAGCGGCAGAGCGCTGGCCAGGAAGTCGGCAAGCGCAGCCTCCTGGCCGGGTTTGGCTTCGAGGCGAACAAACAGGGCGAGCTTGGTCATACTGTAATCCTTTGGGTAAATGGGTTAGGTGAATGGATCAACGAGCCTGCAGTCTAAGTCGTCATGACAGCCATCTCTATAGACAATAATGACAACTTTGATATCATTATTGCCATGAAACTCCACATCCTTGTTTGTGATGGCGTGTTTGATCTGGGGCTTGCGGCGCTCACCGACACAGTGGGCTTGGCCAATGCGATGGCGGGCTCGCTGCCACAGGCTCCCGCGCACATAGAGCTCACGCTGGTGGGCGTGCGGCGTCGCATCCGAACTGCGCAAGGCTTGACGGTCCCCGTGGTCACTGCGCGTGGTGTGCCGGAACCAGACGTCGTGCTCGTGCCCGCGTTTGGTGACAAGATGCCTGACACGCTCTCGGCTCGGCTCACACGCCCCGACGTGCCCGATGCGGTCGCCATGCTACAGCAGTGGTCCACCGCTGGCGCGCACCTTGGTGCCGCCTGCTCCGGTAGCTTCTTGCTTGCAGAGAGCGGCCTGCTTGATGGGCATCGTGCGACGACGTCATGGTGGCTGGGGCCGATGTTTCGGCAGCGCTATCCGAACGTCACGCTGGACGAGTCACGCATGATCGTGAACTCGACACGCTTCACCACCGCGGGTGCCGCTTTGGCCCACGTCGACTTGGCCTTGCGCATCATCCGGGAGCGCAGTCCGGCGCTGGCTGCCCTGGTGGCACGCTATCTGCTGGTCGAGACACGCAGTTCGCAAGCCGAGTTCGTGATTCCCGACCACCTTGCGCATGCCGACCCGGTGGTGGAGCGCTTCGAGTGCTGGGCCAGAAGTCAGCTCGCGAAGGGGTTCTCGCTGGCCGAGGCCGCCAGCGCTGCGGGCACAAGCGAGCGCACCTTAGCGCGGCGGCTGCAAAGCGTTTTGGGCAAGACACCGCTGTCGTATTTCCAAGACCTGCGCGTGGAGCATGCCGTGCATCTCTTGCGCACCGGAAACGCGAGCGTCGACCAGGTGGCCGCACAGGTCGGGTACTCGGATGGGGTGACCCTGCGGGCCCTGTTGCGCCGCAAGCTGGGTCGGGGTGTCAGGGAGTTGCGACGCGGCGGATGACCAGAGGCGTTTGGTATATGTACGGCTGGAGACCGCCGCGAAACTGACGCAGGCCAAACGGCGCATTTGGACAAACTGACAAAACTACTGCCCCACAGAATTTAACTTAACGATTCGTCCAGGAAATCCAGCAGCATCCGCACTTTTGGGGATAAATGCCGGTTATGTGGATAAATCGCCCAGATTCCATCGTCGGCTTCTTGATAATGTTCCAGCAAGTTCATAAGTTTTCCACAGGCCAATGACGGCTGAACGTAATAATCGGGAAGTTGCACGATCCCGATGCCTTTCAGGGCCGCGTCCAGCAACGCCCAACCGCTGTCGCACTTCATGTTGCCTTTAACGCGAACGTTGTAGGGCTTACCTCGGTCCTGAAAGCGCCAGTAATCCAGATTGCCTTGCAAACAATTGTGCCGGTCCAGTTCCGAAAGCGAATGCGGCACACCATAGGTGGATAAGTATTCCGGCGAGGCGCACACGTATAAGGTTCGTGACGACAACCGCTTGGCCATCATGGATGAATCTTCCAGTTTTCCCAGCCGAATCGCCAAATCGTAACCGCCACCGACCAGATCCAACTTCTGGTTGGTCAGATTCAGCTGCACCTCCAACTCCGGGTAGCGCAGGATGAAATCGTTCACCAAGGGGGCGATCACCTTCTCGCCATAGGTCACCGGTGCGGTCAGCCGTAATTTTCCCTTGGGGATAAGTTGCAGGTTGGTCATGGCCCGCTCGGCCTCTTCCAGACCATCGAGTACCTGGCGGCAATACTGGTAGTAGGTTTGGCCGGCTTCCGTCACCGAAACCTTGCGGGTGGTGCGATACAGCAGTTTGGTCGAAAGCCGGGATTCCAGTGCGCTGACCTGCCGGCTCACCTGAGCTGTGGAAATGCCCAATCGTTTCGCCGCAGCGGTAAAACTTTCGGCTTCCGCGACCGCCACAAACTCACTGACCCCTTCCCAAATAAACATGTTCAGTTCCTTGCGTTACGACTTGGGTGAGCTTAGATACAAAATGCCGCCAGCAAACAAAATACGGTTCATTGTTACTATACAGTAAAGGTGATTTGCTTAATTGGCCGATTATCTATCTTAAGAATAATAATACAATGATCCCATCAACATGGCAGAAGAACCTGCCGAAGCCCGACAAAATCTGGAGCACACAACATGACTCAGACCATCAAATCTAAAGCCGCTATCGCCTGGGGCCCGAAACAACCTCTGTCCATTGAAGAAGTGGATGTGATGCCGCCTCAAGCTGGCGAAGTACGTATCCGGGTGATCGCTAGCGGTGTGTGTCATACCGATGCGTTTACCTTGTCTGGCGAAGATCCCGAAGGCATTTTCCCGACCATTCTCGGCCACGAAGGCGGCGGTATTGTTGAGTCGGTAGGCGAAGGCGTTACAAGCCTGAAAGTGGGTGACCACGTTATTCCGCTGTACACCCCTGAGTGCGGCGAATGTAAATTCTGCACCTCTGGTAAAACCAACCTGTGCGGGAAGATTCGTGAAACCCAGGGCAAGGGCCTGATGCCAGACGGCACCACTCGTTTCTCGTTAAACGGCGAGCCGATCTATCACTACATGGGTTGCTCAACCTTCTCCGAGTACACCGTACTGCCCGAGATTTCTCTGGCAAAAGTGAACAAAGAAGCGCCATTGGAAGAAGTGTGCTTGCTCGGTTGTGGCGTAACCACCGGCATGGGTGCGGTGATGAACACCGCCAAAGTAGAAGAGGGCGCTACCGTGGCCATCTTCGGTATGGGCGGCATCGGCCTGTCGGCGGTGATTGGTGCCACCATGGCTAAAGCCAGCCGCATCATTGCTATCGACATCAACGAGAGCAAATTTGAGCTGGCCCGCCAGTTGGGCGCGACCGACTGCATCAACCCGAAAGATTACGACAAGCCGATTCAGGAAGTGATCGTAGAACTGACCGACGGCGGTGTGGATTATTCCTTCGAGTGCATCGGCAACGTAGATGTAATGCGTTCAGCACTGGAATGCTGCCACAAAGGCTGGGGTGAGTCGGTGGTTATCGGTGTTGCGGGCGCCGGCCAGGAAATTTCCACGCGTCCGTTCCAGCTGGTGACCGGTCGGGTCTGGAAAGGCTCTGCCTTTGGTGGCGTGAAGGGCCGTTCCGAGCTGCCGGGCATCGTTGAGCGGTACATGCAAGGTGAATTCAAGTTGAACGATTTCATCACCCACACCATGGGGCTGGAAGATATCAACAAGGCGTTTGATCTGATGCACGAAGGCAAGAGCATCCGTACCGTTATTCACTACGACAAGTAATGAAATCTGGTCGCCTGCCAGTCAGGCGGGCGACCGTTTTGTTGAGAGGTTGCAATGACTATTGAAAATCTGAGCAGTAATAAAAGTTTTGGTGGTTGGCACAAGCAGTACAGTCATCACTCCGAGACGCTGAACTGTTCGATGCGGTTTGCTATCTACCTGCCGCCGCAGGCCTCCAATGGCAAAAAGGTGCCAGCGCTGTATTGGTTGTCCGGGCTGACCTGCACCGATGAAAACTTCATGCAAAAAGCCGGTGCCCATCGCATGGCTGCCGAACTGGGTATCGCCATCATTGCCCCGGACACCAGCCCCCGCGGGGACGATGTCGCCGATGATGAAGGCTACGACTTGGGTAAGGGCGCCGGGTTCTATGTAAATGCGACTCAGGAACCCTGGAGCAAGCATTACCGGATGTACGATTACGTGCTCAACGAATTACCGGCACTGATTGAAGATATGTTCCCGGTGAGCGATCAGCGTTCCATCTTTGGCCACTCGATGGGCGGGCATGGTGCGTTGGTGCTGGCACTGCGCAACCCGGAGCGTTTCCAGTCCGTCTCGGCGTTCAGCCCGATCAGTAACCCGGTCAATTGCCCGTGGGGTAAGAAGGCCTTTGGCGCTTACCTCGGTAAAGACACCGCCAGCTGGGCCGAGTACGACGCCAGCTTGCTGATGCAAAAGGCGAGCAAGTTTGTGCCGGCGTTGGTGGACCAAGGCGAAGCGGACAACTTCCTGACCGAGCAGTTGAAGCCGGAAATGCTGGAAGCCGCTGCCAAACAAAGTGGCTATCCGCTGGAACTGAACCGGCATGAAGGGTACGACCACAGCTACTACTTCATCGCCAGTTTTATTGAGGAGCACCTTCGCTTCCATGCGAAGTATCTAATCGGCTGATAAATTTACCCTCCCCCTAAAGTTTTTTGGGGGAGGGTATAAAAAATGCTTTTATATATTTTTAAATTAAATACGAATTAAAAAAATAAATTTATTGTTCGCTGTAATAAGCAGAAATATCAGCAATATCCTCATCAGACAAATTCACCGCCTAGCCCGGATTTCTCATAGGTCCCCAGCAAGTCTCGCAGACTGTGCGGGTTACCGCCATTACCGCTCATTGGCGGCCGTGACTGATCAATAATCGATCAATTCCTGTTGTCCGGACACACGGCCCCCTTT
>NZ_JAJSPB010000033.1:0-34350 GCF_021282325.1 Marinobacter sp. G11 | reverse complement strand
GGGCACTGAGACTTCGGAGTAAGAAGAGAAACCCCGCGTCGCTACGCTCCGATGGGTGGCAGCCTTGCTCCGGTCCGGGTGGCAGGCTTCACGTGGAATGGGTGGCAACCTTCAGCGGTTTACGCAGCTGGCCCGAGGCTTCATGTATTTGGTCGCCATTATCGACTGGTACAGCCGTAAGGTGCTGTCCTGGCGGGTCTCCAATACCATGGACACAGACTTCTGCATCGATGCCCTGGAGGAAGCCCTACAGCGCCATGGAACGCCGGAAATCTTCAATACTGATCAAGGTGCCCAGTTCACCAGTGAGGCCTTCACAGGCGCTCTCAAGGAGCATGGCATTCGGATCAGCATGGACGGCAAGGGCTGCTATCATGACAACATCTTCGTGGAACGGCTCTGGCGCAGCGTCAAGCACGAGTGCGTCTACCTCACAGCCTTCGAGGATGGACGCCACTTGAAGCAGGCGCTCCACCGGTACTTCCGGCATTACAATCAGGCCCGGTACCACCAAACCCTTGATTACCAAACACCGGATGAGGTGTACTACCAACAACCCATGACCCTGGCAGCTTGAGCCGGGAATACAGCCGGATCAGAGCTTAACTGCACCTTCAGGCTGTCCAACTGATGGGGTCCACCTCAACGCCGGTATTTCACCCGCTCTTCTTGCCTCGCTCATCCAATGCCGGACCATGTTAGCGGTGAGACCGTTATCCAGCGAAATCCGGGAAACGGACGCTCCGGGCTTCAGACATTCAGCGACTATACGAGCCTTCAGCTCTTTGGAGTAACGACGACATTTTTGATAGGGCTTGGTTACGCTTACGTTGGTCATGTTAAGTGTCCACTTAAAAATAAGTGGACACTATCCTGACGGCAGCGGCGCATGGCTCAAGATGGGGTTACCGGACGGTTGCGACAATGGATATGGCGGCCGCCCGCTCAGTCCCTTGGAGTAGTAACGGGCTACCTTTTTCTCCAGCTGCTTCTACGGAATCAGCTTGTCCATCCGTTCCAGAAAGATTTCGCGGCGGGTTTTGCGCTTCTTGGTCTGGCACTTGGCTTCCGAGAAGGTGATCTGATCCATGTACTATGCGATTGACGATGGCTGTATTATCCCTGATTTTGGGGATTTATTCAGATTCTCCCGAACTCAAAACTAACCGGTTTCACCGCCGACTCTAAAATTCTGATATCAATCAGAGAGCTTGGTTTCGTTATACAGCCCTAGCGGTCCCAAAACATCTTCGTTGTGTTCACCTAGAGTAGGTATACCGCCAACCACCTGTTTGGTAAGACTAAACTTGGGGGCAGGTGCGGGCTGCAACACTCCGTCAATACAAATGAAGCTCTCACGCGCCTGGTTATGGGGGTGATTTTCAGCCTCAGAAAGGTTCAAAACCGGCGCGAAACAAGCGTCTGTTCCCTCCAAAATCGAACAGCATTCAGCCTGCGTTCGGGAGCCAAAAAAGGCCGCCATCTTCTTCTTCGCTCTCTCCCAGCGACTCTTATCGTTTTGATCCACAAAATCCGGATCATTACTAAAACCACAGATTGAAATTAGCTCATGATAGAAATTAGGCTCTAATGCTTGAACAGTTACGAAGCGATCGTCGGCGCACCGATAAGTGCTACACCACGGAGCAACACCACTGAAAAAGTCATCACGCTTGCCATCGCCAATGACGCCCTGTTCCCTCAAGCTGGCCAAAAGCATCATGTTATAAATAACACCATCTGAGATGGCCGCATCAATCACTTGACCTCTGCCAGTTTTATTGACGTGAAAAAGTGCGGAGAGGATACCGAGCGCCAAAGACATGCTCCCCCCACCAACGTCACCTTGCAATGTCGGAGTGGGGAATGGAATGTCCCCTGGCAAGCCGCCGTAAGAAAGGGCTCCCGTGATAGCAGAAAAGTTCAGGTCATGCCCGGCAGACGGCGCCAACGGCCCCGTCTGCCCCCACCCAGTCATCCGGCCGTAGATTAGTCTTGGATTTTTTTTGAGGCACACCGCTGGCCCAATCCCCAATCTTTCCATCACGCCAGGGCGGAAACCCTCTACTAGCACGTCAGCCTTTGCAACCAAGCTTAAAGCAACCTCAACATCACTAGGCTCTCTGAGGTTTAGTGTGACTGACTTTTTGCCTCGCTTAAAAAACGCAGCCTTTCCCATCATCGTAGGATCAACTGCTGCGGCGTTTGAGTTCATAACTTTGCGCTCTATCAGCACAACTTGAGCACCCAAGTCAGCTAACAGCATACCTACTATCGGTGCAGGACCGATTCCTGCGAACTCAACAACTTTGACTCCCTCAAGAGGCCCCATAAAAACTCCTAAATTCCGAGGTGCGTTCGAGCGAAATGGCATTTAATTCAGCCGTGTTACTTTGCTCTTGTAGCCAAAAATACTAACCAAAAATCAACGACCTTCCCCCCCTCGAAAGGATGGTGCGCCAAGACTAAGCCCATGGGGAAAGGACCGGGAACGAGGCTTAATTTATCAGTTTAAGACTCTGAGCCCTTTTTAAGGCTTGGGTCCGGCTGGAAACTCCCAATTTGCTGTAGAGGTTTTTTAGATGCCACTTTACAGTACCCTCGGATATCCCTAACAGGTTAGCAACCTCCTTATTAAAGAGCCCCTCCCCTATTAGCTCCAGAATCTCACGCTCCCTTCCAGTCACCTCTGATGCATTCAAGAGCTCGAGATCTGAAACATCGGCCCGTGAGGGGTCAGATTCAAGATCCTTGTCAGCGATGCCTAACAATTTTGGTGCAGGCTCCATGCTATTTATTAAGTATTCAATGTAAGGCCTCAACCTCATTTCATCCGTTTCTAAACTTGAAGCAATATTTTTTAAAAGACACTGCCCACCTTGAAGCTCATCTGCGAAGGTCCTGCACATGCCTTGCGATTGCCCGAGTTCCAGTGCTGGAATTAAGCTTTCCTTAGCCTTCTTGGTTTGGCCAGCTCTCCACTCTCCAAGCGCGACCAGCATTCTGAATTTAGCGCTACGATAAAGCGCGCCTTGACCGTCTAGAACAGCAATACGCTTATGAAGCTCGCCCGTAAAATTCTTAGATGGCTGACTAAGGTGCTCAATTCTTGCCTTCGATATTAACCAGTCATCATACAAAATCCCTTTAGCAATAGCGTCCAGGTTCACGGTATCAAGATACTGTTCGAAACGCTTTAGCTCCTTAGCTGCCGATACTCCATCACCGTCCCAAATATCAGACTGAATACGTTCTACATAACAATGGCCTTCAACTCGGACCCAGCCTCTTTTCATGGCAATCTTTTCGAGCTTATCAAGTAATATCCAAGACTCTGATTTTTCTCCACGCAGTTTGCTGATTCGAGCAAGGAGCGAGTAAATGGTTTGTGCGGTTATCAATAAGCAGGCATCCAAAGAGCCCGTCATTGCAGATGCCAATAACTCCTCGGCTTCCTCTATCTCGTTACGTTCATAGCAAATCTCGGCCAAGCTGGCGATTGCCGTCACGGAAGCCATGGAACGTCGACCAGCAATTTTTTCAGAAATAGCTAAAGACTCTTCCAACACTGCCCTAGCCCTTTCTAAGCGTCCGCGCCAGAACCAGCTCAAGCCTTCAAAGCCCTTTCGGTATCCCTCACCGAAGTGAAGATTTTTCGTCATTCGAGCAGCTTGTTGCTGCAATTCGACTAATTCATCGAAGCGCATTTGATGGAGATAGATATAGCCCAAGACATTGAAGACGACTTCGTACTCAAATCTATTGAGAGCTCTAGGCGCCTTCATCAATGGCTCCGCAGCGGCTCTAGCGTCTTCCAACCGGTCCTCAAGTAGTGCCAGTAACGATGACGTTGTCTTTAGTTGAGTTCGTAAATCCTCTTTTCTTTCCATCAAATCAACATCATCGCTGTTCTGTAAGTCAGACTCTATCTCTTGAAGTAACCCATGGATGGGAGGAAGCTCCATCATTAGCATCTGAGCCCGAACTATTGCCAAGCGCAAGTCAATATTCTTGCTCAACTCATGCTCTGGTATTTGCTTTCCCCAGTTGACCAGTGTGCCCGTTCGGCTTTGTTCGAGCATTTCCGAGGCACAGCGTTCGATGAACGTTTTCGCAAGACCTGAATTTCCAAGGGCCAAAGCATGACTCACTGCTTCAGCCCACAACTCATGAGCGACGAACCAGTTGCAGGCAAGGCTATGAAGTGCCCTTACTTCTTTTGCACCTAACTGGTCCAAACGCTCTTGAAGAAAATCAGAAAATAAACGATGGAACCTGAACCATTGATTATCATCATCAAGCGAAAATATAAACAGGTTCAGCCGAGACAACTCCTCTAAAAAGGCACTCCCATCGTTCACCCCAGCAACTACCTCGCATAGCGATGCATTGAAGCGCTCAAAAATTGAGCAGCGTACAAGGGCTTCCTCTAACTCTGAGGGTAATAGTTCTATCAATACCTCATCGAGGTAGTTTCGAAGATCCCTGGATCCGCTTGCGAGTTCATTAAGGAATTTTGTAGGCTCTCTGCGAAGCCTTGGCGACAAAGCCGCCATTTGTACGCCAGCGACCCACCCCTCACTGACTTCGTAAAGGAGTCTCGCAACATTCTTTGGTAGATTCAGCTCAACAACTTCGCCTAAAAAAGTCTCAAGCTCACTAAAATCCATGCGAAGATCAGAGACATCTAAACTTAACAACTGGTTTTCCAGCTTCAGTCTAGACAACCGTAAAGGGACTTCTGATCTGGTTGCGATAATGATGTGAAGGTTGTCAGGTCGATTCTGAATCAGGCGCGACATTAATTCATGAATTTCAGGATTTGTAATGCAGTGGTAATCGTCTAATGTAAGAAGGATTTCCTCTCGAGAGGCCGCTAACTCGGAAAGAAATATCGCTTCCACTGTTTCAATCGATAAAGGCGGCTCAGAGTTAATTGCTCTAACAGCCTCACTGCAGAAATTCGGCTTCGCTATAGAAAGTGAGGCAATGAGATAAGACAGGAATTGCCTTTCAGAGTTGTCTTCTTCTGAAAGACTTAACCAAGCTACAAGTTTATCGCCACCTCGATACTCGTCTACCCATTGACCTATGAGCGTAGTCTTTCCATAGCCAGCCGGCGCTTGGACCGAGATCACAGCATATTTCAGGATTGATTGGGCAAGACTCCCCAGCCGCTTGCGGTAAAATAGTGGCTGAGACCTTCTCGGCGAGGAAAGTTTGGTCGGAATCAACGGCAGACGCCAACTCGAATTCAGATGACGCCGTATGCCGTGTACAGATTTTTGTTGCCTCATTCCAGCCCACCTAGTGTACCGTCTGGTTAATTTGCATGCTTCACCTCGATTAAGCTCAAGCTTGCCCATGCCAGTGATGACGTAATGGGTTCGATGGTTTGGTTTTGCCAGAAAGGCTTTGCCAGTTTTTCATTGTGAACCGTGGTGTACTTTTAATTGCAGACTTCAGTTCCACAACCCTGAAGAATACCCACCAATAAAGCGCGCATTGCAACTATTGGCACTAACCAAACCACCCCTCTACCGCATTCAGCCAGGACGCGCTCAATGGCGTGAAATCAGCTTTAACCAAAGGGGCTTAGTAGCCCGCTGGGCTTTACCCTCTGAGGTGTTGTGAGTATAGGTGCTCTCCTCTATCACGTGCAGACCCTCTGGGTTTTCGATCAATCTGTCCCAATAGGTCTTGCGCCCCTTTGACGCAATGACGCTGGGTGATATGGCCAAGTTCTCAGGAGTGGCTGGGGCACCTTGTATGCGCCCCAGCGTCGCCTCCGATAAAGTGCGACTATTTAGAGAATATATTCACCACAGCCGTAGCTTCCTCAACACCATAAAGGCCTCCACCATTTTCTTGAATGGCAATTCGAGCACCCTCAACTTGCCTTTTTCCAGCTTCCCCTCTCAACTGGGTGACTAGCTCATAAACTTGCCCAATTCCGGTCGCGCCAATCGGATGGCCTTTAGATTCCAGTCCGCCTGACGGATTAATGGGAACTCGGCCACCTATCGTGAACTCGCCGGCTTCAGCAGCCCATCCCGCCCCGCCGTATGGTGCCAGTAAAAGATTCTCCGCCTGGATTATTTCCCCCATCGCGGTCGCGTCATGAACTTCAGCCACGTCGACATCGGTTGGAGCAACTCCAGCCATTTCGTAAGCATCTTTGGCAGCCAAAGCAGTTAGGTGATTTTCATAATCCTCGAAGCTTCTATTTGAGCTCGAACGAACAACACTACCAAGCAGCCTAATGGCTCGGGAACTGTCTCCCTTAAGCCTCTTTAGCCCTTCGGCGTTGCACAGCACTGCAGCCGCCGCGCCATCAGAAATCGGAGCGCACATCGGCAATGTAAGTGGGTAGGTTATTGGGGGCGCAGCCAAAACCTCTTCGATAGTGTACGCAACCTGATACTGTGCGAGAGGGTTATGTACGGAATGTTGATGGTTTTTAGCTGATACAGCAGCGATTTGTCGCTGAGTTGTACCGAACTTTTTCATATGATAACGGGAGAACGCGGCATAGACATCCATAAACATGGAATATGGTCTGGGAGACTGGGAGCCCTCCGGGCACTCGACCCCCTCCCCCATCTCTAACAGGATATCCCGGTTATAGTCTACGGTTTCTACATCCCACGCAGAGTCAAACGCCGCAAACATCTTTGCCTTATCAGGGCTGTTCATCTTTTCTACGCCAACAGCAATTGCGATGTCACACGACCCGCTCCTAATAGCATTCTGAGCCAGATGAAGCGCAGTGCTAGCAGATGCACAAGCCCCCTCCAAGTTAAAAATTGGAATGCCCTCAAACCCCATAGACCGCAACGCAACGTGGCCAGGTATCATGTGTTGATCATGCATAAATCCGACAACGCATGAGGCGAAAAAAGCTTGGTTTACGTCAGCCTTATTAGCACCGGCATCAGTAAGCGCCTGCTCTATAGCATCTTTTGCGAGATCCTTATAACTACGCTCAAGATGACGACCAAATTTTGTCATGCCGACACCGGCAATGAAAATATCTTCCATTATACATCTCCAAAAAACCTATTAAATAAGTCATTAGGCGGATTACTATAAATAAAAATTATCGCTCTACTAATCTTTTGTTAGGAGACTTTCCGGCCGCCTTTCCAGTATTTTTCGCGCACCTTCCTTCGCAAAACCTTACCAACAACACTAGTAGGAAGTTGATCGACAATAACTATCGATTTTGGCGCTTTGTATCCCCCGATCAGGCCTTTAACATGGGCCACTAGCTCATCTTCACCTACCTCGAAACCTTCGCGCAAGGTAACTTCGGCGTGAACAGCCTCGCCCCAATCCTCATGCGGGATACCAACAACAGCAGCCATTAGAACAGAAGGATGACTATTCAGTGCCGCTTCAACTTCATTAGCATAAATATTAAAACCACCAGAAATTATCATGTCCTTTTTTCGGTCAACCAAATAGATAAACCCCTTGTCGTCCATATATCCAAGGTCACCAGATTTCCAGAATCCGTTATCAAACTCATCGGCAGTTAGCTCCGGAGCATCTAAATACCCAAGACAGATACTTCGAGAACGCATCCAAATCTCACCAGTTTCGCCTTTTGGGACCTTCTCGCCTTTCTCGTTCACGATTATGCACTCAACACCTGGCGTTGGCTGCCCTGCTGAACTCAGCCTGACCTCATCTTCTTCTCTCTCGATGACGTGCTGACTCGTTCCCATGTTTGATGCAAACCCAAAATGTTCCGTCGAGCCATAACACTGAACAAAAATATTCCCAAGCTTTTCTTGCAGTTGTTTGAGCTTGCCAGCACTCATCGGTGCCGCACCATAGATAACGTACTTCAGTGAGCTCAAGTCTGAGTCAATATCAAGCATCCGATAGAGAATCGTTGGAACGAGAAACGTAATCGTAGCATTTTCATTTTCGATGTTTCTGCAATATACTTTCAGGTCAGCTTCGTTTTGTGTAATGGTGCAGCCGCCAGAATACAAAGTTGGCAAATACAACATTCCGCTGCCGTGACTAATTGGCGCAACATGAATGCATCTTGGGTTATCCATCCAAGCTGCTTTATCTTGCAACGCAAATGCAGTGTCACGACAGCTAAGCCAGTTATCAATACTGTACATTGCTGGCTTACCCTTACCGGTTGTACCGCCGGTAAACCGAATTATTGCGCAATGTTCTCTGTCATCAACAACTATATCTGGATTACGATCCGAGGCTTGATTTACTAAATCCCAGAAATATAAAACACCCTCAAAGCTCTCATCAGGCTCATCCATTACAATAATGGTAACATTGCCGTCTCGCAGCATCTTGTAATGAGAGTTTAGGAGCTCCTTTTCAATAAAGGCTACCTTCGCACCTGATTTCTTAACTTGCCAAGTATGCTCTTCCAAAGAATCTCTGAAGTTCGTAAACGCGCCGGTCACGCAACCCTTAAAAATAGTGGGCGCATGAAGCAGAGAAAGGTTGTCGTTATCCAAAATATTGATAAACCTGTCGCCGGCACTCAGCCCGAGAGATGTCATCATATTGACGATTCTATTCGTAAGCTGATGAAACTCTGTGTAGCTATATCGTCTATTGCGCTCAATATTTACGATAGCTTCGTTATCTCCAAACCGGTTTGCCAGCGCTTCCATTTGGTTACTAAAGTTAATTTTCATATTGCCTCCTACCCTACTGATACTTATTTTTGTATAAAACCATGAAACCCGGCTCTCTGTTTCTTGCAAACAGCAAAAAAACCCGCGCCTAAAATTACGTCGAGCGAAATTCCATTGATTCTGAATATCTACTTTTCTGCACTTTTACTCTTCCCGAATTGACCAAGAAAACTAGATGCGCAAAAATCTCTTCAAGCGCCAAATAACGACCAAAGCCTTTCGGGGCTCCCCAACCAACAAAAGGCATCAACTCCTCTGCAGTTCGCCACCGGTCAAGCATGTCGACTAACTTGTTCAGAAACTTATAATGATGCTCTAAGACCGCATCCACCCTAAGTATTGCGTTGAAAAATATCTTTTCATGTGCGGGCAAAACCAAAGCACTTGGAGCAACCCATGCCTTTAGATCAGTTAAGCTGTCAATCCATTTCTTTACTGGATTATCAGTCAAGCTTGTTACATTAGTGCCCACATGAGGTGTAATACCTGGAAGAACTTGGTCTCCAGAAATCAACACTCCTAGATCGTCGCTCCTAATACATATATGCTCAACAGAGTGGCCAGACCCAGACCAGACATCCCAGCATCTATTACCTATAACTAGAGAGTCACCTTTTTCAATAAAATTTATGCTCTCTGGCAGTGGCCCATAGAGCTTATCCATTACCTTTGAGTATTTCGTTAACTCTCGCATTTCTGTATCCGGGACCCCCAAAGCTCTATAGAAAGAATCTAGCTTTTCAAGGTCACTGGATAACCGATCAAGCTCGTCATGCTTGGCTTTGGATATTTCATTCTCAGAGGCATAGACTGGCACATCGAAATACTGCTGGAGCCAGCCAGAAAGACCAATATGATCAGGATGACAGTGGGTGACCAACAATCCAGTAAGCTTATTTGGACTGGGCAGTTTCTTTACTATTTCTAGCCAAAGTCTTTGATTAACCTCCGAACTTGGTCCGCTATCAATTGCAAGCCATCCATCTTTATCTTTAATAAGATAGATATTTATATGGTCGAGCTTTGAGGGAATTGTCAGCCTTGTCCAGAGCAAATCGTCACAGATAGAGACCAGCTCTCCAAATGCCGGAGGGTCTAGGTCTGTTATATTTCTGGGAGCAGTGCTTCTATTTGTCGTAGTCACGGTTCACCCTTAAATTAACTGATCAATTCTACTTATTTTTAAAAAGAGCCCCCCGTTGTGGAGGGCTAAAGGGACACATTTCTCAACACTATTTCGACTGCATGACTGTTGCGGCATCAAGACGAAGATATCGGCCATTCATATAGCCATTTTCAACTAAGAATGCGCAGGCAGAAGCAAACTCATCAACGTTACCCATCCGCTTGGGCGCTTCACACATGTCGATCAACGCGTTCTTCACCTTTGGATCCAGCGCATCTACCATCGGAGTTGCGAACAATCCTGGTGCGATGGAGTTTACGCGAACGCCTATTGCCACTAATTCACGGGCTGCTGGTATATTGATCCCGTTCACCCCTGACTTAGAGGCTCCATAAGCGCACTGTCCAATCTGGCCCTCCCAAGCGGCCCCCGATGAAACGTTGATAATGACGCCCCGCTCGCCAGCTTGATCTGGTTCATTTAGTGCCATTTTCTCTGCGCACTTAGCCATTACCGTATATAGGCCAACGAGATTGACGTTTATTACGTTTTTAAAATTGCTGATCGAGGACGCGACGCCGTTGCTATCAAGAATCTTTTTGGGAGCCACAATCCCTGCTGCGTTTATGTCCACATGAATAGCGCCAAACTTTTTCATCGTTGCGTTAAGTGCCGCATCCACATCCAACTCTTCGGTGACATCAGTTGCTATAAATATCGCGTTTTCATCACCAAGTTCTTCGACGGCAGCCATGCCGGCTTCTCGATTCATATCGAATAAGGCAACCTTAGCCTTTTTCGTTTTTACTAAATAGCGCGCGGTTGCCAGCCCTAAACCTGATGCGCCTCCGCTAATTACAACTACTTTATTTTCCAAATCCATCATCTACTCCTGCTCGAATACTTGAGAACTAAATGCAATTTAGTAACCTCTAAACTTTGGCTTTCGCTTCTCACTAAATGCTTTAAGGCCTTCAGCAACGTCATATGAACGCATGTGGCGGCGGAAGAGCACTTGTTCATGATCCAGCGCATCGCGAAGAGACTTGTCTCCAGTGTTATTCGCCACAGCTTTCATTCGTCGAAGTGCGATTGGACTTTTCTCTGCGATTAGCTCTGCGATCCTTTGTGTTTCAGCTCGCAGCGAGTCAAGACCCACCACGTGATTCACGAATCCATAAACTTTCATTTCTTCCGCAGAAAGCGTACCACCCGTGAACAACAAGAATTTAGCTACGTTAAGAGGAATGATTCTTGGCAGGACGGCTGCGCCGCCAGCGCCAGGGTAGACTCCGTAATTGGCGTGCGCGTCCCCAATTCTTGCGGAATCAGCCGCAACCACGATGTCCGCGCAAATAGCGGTTTCGAGACCCCCAGCCATGGTGATGCCGTTCAAGGCCGCAATTACTGGCTTAGGGAAGTCACGAAGCACATCCAATACGCGGACATTCAATCGATCGATAAAATCCTCATCTCCCGGCCGTAAACTTGCAGAATTAAGGATCTCTTTCAGATCTGCGCCAGCACAAAAAGCCTTCCCCTTTCCAGTCAAGACAACGACTTTTACGGCCTCATCATTAGCGAGCCTCGGCAAAAGCTTTTCAAACTCGTCCAACATCTGAAGATTGATCGCATTCATGGCATTCGGGCGGTTCAGAGTAATCCACCCAACCGGCCCAGATTGCTCATAAAGCAAGCAGCTGTTTGTCATTTTCTTTCCTCGCCAAGTCATCTTGTTTCGACGTTTTTACCTGAAGGCCTGAACTCCAGTGAGCGAACGGGCGATTATCAATTTTTGGATTTCAGTTGTCCCATCAGGAATAGGGCCGATGATTGCTTCCCTGGCGAGTCGCTCTACAATGAACTCTTTAGTGACGCCGTTGCCACCGTGGATCTGGACAGCATCCCGACAGGCTTTAACCGCGATTTCAGTGCTAAACCACTTGGCCATCGCGCACTCTTTGTCACACCGCAGACCTTGATCGATCATTTCTGCTGCTCTGAGCGTAAGTAGTCGAGCAGCATCAATCTGCGTAGCCATGTTCGCAATCTTCTCTGCGATCAGCTGATGGCCTGCGATTAACTTCCCATGTTGAGATCGGGTTTGACTGTATTTAATTGACTCCTCCATCGCCCGTCGGGCAAGTGAGTAGCCCCACGCAGCCATGTGACACCGGGCACGCTCAAAGGTCACTAACGTGTTCTTTAATCCCTGCCCGATCTCCCCGATTGTGTTTTCGACGGGGACACGTACATCCGAGAGAAAGATTTGAGTGGTTGATTGCCCGTTCAGCGCCATCTTGGGAATGCCACGAACTTCCAGGCCCGGCGTATCTGCCTCGATAAGGATATGCGTCAATTCACCTTCGCCGGTCTTGCAGGTGCATACGAAGATATCCATGTGCTCTCCATTGGATATCCACGTTTTCTCTCCATTAATTACCCAATAATCCCCATCACGGACAGCACGTGTCTTTGCAGCAGCAACATCCGAACCCACATCAGGCTCAGATATCCCCATACTTACGAAGATGTCACCAGAGAGCAGTCCAGGGACATATTTGTCCTTGACGGAGTCAGAAGCATTTCTGATTAACATGTCGGCGCCGGAAACGTTGATAAGGATTGGCAGCGCCAGATCGATTGCAGTGACACCAACCTCCTCCCACAAGCGCAAATGTGTGACCCAGTCCATCCCCAAGCCCCCCCAGTGTTCTGGGAACGGAGCCCTCATCAGACCATACTCAGTCAATGTTTTGATGAAACTCTTCATCATCTCTTTGGGAATAAACTTTTCGCCGTGGGCTCTCAATTTTGGCTCAATTTCAGCGTCGAGAACTTTCCTCAAGCCGTCCGTAGCCATTCTTTGTTCTTCTGTCATCAGCATAGTCATAAAATCACCTTTCTAACTGAGAATGAGCTATCGTAGGCCGCTCTGGTTTATTGGATAACTCCAACCCTATCTCAATCTTTTCGGCTTCACCCCCCTCAAAAGCGGGGGTAGGGCAAGAGGTCAATTTTTTAGCGACTTAGTGCTCTGAGATACCAATTTTCAACAAGCGTTGCTCAGTCATCTCGTGAGCGATAAATGCTAGGGCAGTGGCGGAAAAGATTATGGCTGGGGTAGTTCGTTGACCTGCACTCAACTTTCAAATCCATTCTTAAGGAAGGCGAAGCTGGCCTTGCCCGGTATCCCCCCGAAAAAGAGTGGGGATCACCCGGTCAAACCCGCTCAAGAAGTGTCCTGTATTTGGCAATCAAAACCGGACACTTTTCCTGAGCGTGAAGTTAGCCAATCGATGTGTAATTCTGAGGTTCAAGCACTTGGGGCAGCGATCATTCTGTCCGACGCGAGGCATCGTCAACCTGACAAATGTGTGCCCAAACTTGGGATAAGTCGTGTAACTAACGGTGTTAATAGAGATTTTTTGACCAGAACACTGGACTGCAAGTTACTGACGAGCAACGATTTAGCACCACCAACCTCACTCTAACCCGCCCCCACTCGGCGCCCTCCGGAGGCAGAGGTCAGAGGTTCGAATCCTCTCGGGCGCGCCATGAATATCAAGGACTTGCGTGAAAGCGCAGGTCCTTTTTTTTTGGCTTGTGCCCAAATGGTGCCCAGGCAGTGCCCTGATATTCAGGCACCCTTACGATCCTTACTGCAATAGCCAACTACGCCTGCAACTCATCCATCAGCCAGTTCCTGAATGCTTCCATGCCTTTGGTGAGCGGCCGGTGTTTCCGGTAAACCAGGTAAAATGCTTTCTTGGTATCGAGCGGGATATCAAAAGGTACCACCAGTTTGCCGGATTCGATTTCCCGGGAGATCAGGGTCTGGTCTGCCAGGGCCACGCCGAGATTCTCCTGGGCCGCTGCAGTAGTCAACTGGCTGCTGGATAACTGCATGGAGCCTTTGGGGGTAATAAATTCAACCCCGGCCTTCTTCAGCCAGTTATCCCACTCCCAGGTTCGCTTGCTCACGTAGATTAACGTGTGATTGGCCAGGTCTGCGGGCATCTCAAGCGGTGGCCCGGTCTGCAAGAGGCCAGGGCCGCACACGGGCACCAGCATCACTTTGCGCAGAAACTCCACTTCAATGTCGTCCCACTTGCCATTCCCGTAGTAGACCGCCATGTCTGTGCTGGTTCGATTGAAATCCAGCAACCCCATAGACGCATTGATCTGCAATTCGACATCCGGAAATAACGCACGAAACCGGGACATCCGCGGCATCAGCCACCGGATGAGGAAATTAGGGGCCACGCTGATCTGAACCACGCTGGCACCCTGGGCCACCGAGAGCCGTTGCGTCGCCATTTCGATCTCATCGAATGCGTGCTTTACAGACGCCAGGTACTGCTCCCCCTGAGGGGTCAGGGTCACTTTCCGGTTGCTGCGATGGAAAAGCTCTATGCCTAAAAAATTCTCAAGCGTTTTAACCTGGTGACTGACCGCTGAAGGGGTGACGAACAATTCCTCTGAAGCCCCTGAAAAACTTAGGTTTCTTGCTGACGCCTCGAACATCTTCAAGGCATTTAAAGGTGGAAGTCGACGCATAGGGGCAAACCCTTATCATGAATTTTTCTCAGCATTGCGCTTAGAATTTATCGCTTTTTGATCGGCCTGGAAGCTCGTAGCATAAGCACCATACAAATTGCCAGTTGCCCTCAGGAGGCACCATTATGAAACAGCAAGACAGCAACATCGTTACCCAGGCAGAAGTCGACCACTATATCGCCCTGGCGACCGAATACCGCAACCAGTACATCAAAGAGCAGTTCAGCCAACTGGTAAAAAACATTAAAGCGCGTTTCCATGGCATGACGGCTCGGGTATCTACCAGCCACTGATATCCTGGGCACATCCGAGCAGCCTCCCGGTATGTCCTGTGCAGCGGGTGGCCAGTACGCTAGGCAATCTTATGCCGGCGCACCCAGGCCGCCCGAAGCACTTCCGCTATCATCCCCGCAAGAAGCCCGAACACCGGGTCAGCCCATACGGTCACCAGCGCGGTTACGCCTATCACGGGCCAGCACGACGGCCTGGCTGTCCACAAACGTTTCGACGACGCCAGCTCTACAGCAGCAACCAGCAACAGGGCTCCCAGACCTGCCGCGGGAATGGCCGCAATCACCGAAAGGCCTCCCGGCATCAAAGCCACCAGCAACAGCCCTGCTCCCAGCAAGACGGGTGCCACACCGGTTCTGGCACCGAAGCGATAGTGCGCCGCCAGCCCCCCGGCTCCGTGGCACATAGGCAAGGCACCGAAGGGCACCAGGCAGAGATTCGCCAGGCCGGTGCTTATCGACAGGCGCGCCGGCGAAGCCCGATGAGCCTGTTCCCCGAAATAGTCTCCCGCCAATAATGCGGTTAGCAGGATGGCATTGGTTAACGTCAGGGCTAACTGTGGCAGTGCCAATACCGAAAACCCTTGCTGCCAGTCACTCAGGCCCGGCAGCTCCGGCCAGTGGAATGCAACTGAACCCGGCATCGCCAGCGAAAGTCCCGGCGAACCCGCTACCGCGCCAACCACCAAAGACACCCCTAACCCGATCAGCGTTGCCGGCCAGGCAGGCAATCGCCACACAATAAAGACCAGCACCAATAACGTGGCCAACCCCGCCACCCAGGACGTCGCCATCAAACCCAGGCTCATGCCGGCCAGCAAAAGCCCCAGCCCCAGCTGAAGGCCGCTCAGTATCGATCCCGGAACCAGCCGAGCCACCCGGTTAATCCATCCGGTCACCCCTAACAGCAACATGATGGCACCGATCAGAATACCACTGGCCACCAGGCTTTCGTGGCTTACCTGGGTGGTCAGCAGTAATGCGACAACCGCTTTCATCGGCTGTACCGAGATCGGCAGGCGATAATATAAACCGGTCGCAATGTAAAACACCGCAAACCCCAGCAGCACAGGCACCGGCGCAAGCCCGGCAACCGCAATCGCGCCAAGGCTCAGGGGCAGCAGCGTGCCGATATCGCCCAGCGCGCCACTGACCTCTCTTACCCATTCTTTTCGGGTTGTAAGCATGCTGGCTCCTGTTCCACCCGTCTCTCTAACCTGGCAACTCGTCAGGCGTTATAAACCACTCGCCCCAATTCACGGATATCATAGCCACCCAGTGCATCGGCCCGTTGTGCAAAACGCTCACTGCCGGCAAAGGCGAGCAACTGCTGCATGGCCGGCTCAAAATAGTGGCGACGGCGCATGGCCAGGTCGAAATGTTCCTGTTGCAGCGGAATAAACGCCAGCCCCTGCCGGCGCGCCGCCGCTTCAATGCCAATACCGATATCCGCCTCACCCTGTCGGATGGCTAACGCAAGATCATCCTCACTGAGTGACGGGTGCGAAGCCCAGCCGAGTTGCTCTGCATCGATTCGATGGCGGGCAAGCAGGCTCTGCAATAAATGGCTGACACCGGCATCGGGCTGGCGGTGGGCAACCCGAATACCGGGGCGGGCGATATCTTCCAACCGTGCAAGTTTATGGGGATTATCGGCAGCCAGGAGCAGCCCCTGTTGTCGTTTCGCCCACCGGATCAGCACCAGGTCACGCATCCCGCCCAGCCCCAGTGTAGCCGGGTCGTTGTACCGCTGGCTTTCGGCATGCCAGATATGCATACCGGCAAGCAGCGCCCGCCCGTTGATCAGCCGCTGTACACCATCGCCACTGCCCTGGCACAACAACGCCAGTTCCGCGCCGCTTTCCTTCACGGCCCACTCCAGTAGCGGATCCTGGCTACCGGCCAGAACCGGCGGCGTGGGCGCGCTGACAGCGTCGTCCCCCTCCAGGTGGTTCATTAGCCACAGATCAATACGCTGGCGCGGAAACAGCAGTTTTCCAGTCACCCGCACGCAGGGAATAACGCCCTGACTGACCAGGTCGTAGATTTTGCGCTCCTTCAGGCGCAGATACTCGGCCGCCTCTGCGGTGGTGAGGTAGGTGGGAAGGGACATTACTCTCTCCTGCTGTCCGGCAAAGCATACTACTGTTTTTGACTGCATATATTTCAGCAGGCTGTGCAAAGCGTAGTTAGAAACGCCACGATGCTCAAATAATAAGGAGACGCAGCTTTGGAAAACAATGCGTTCTATGTAGCACTCTCGCTACTGTTCAACCTGGATGCAGCCCTGTTCCAGATTGTGATGCTGTCGCTACAGGTATCGCTGCTGGCAGTCCTGATCGCTGCTGTGCTGGGCTTTCCCCTTGGCGCAGCGGTCGCGCTTTGGCGCTTCCCCGGCCGTGGCGGGGTCATTGTCATGCTCAACGCCCTGATGGGGTTACCACCGGTGGTGGCAGGGTTGATGGTTTATTTACTGCTTTCCCGCGCCGGGCCGCTGGGCGAACTGGGGTTTCTGTTTACGCCGGGGGCCATGGTCATTGCCCAGGTAGTGCTGGTGTTACCCATCCTGGCCGCCCTTTCGCGCCAGAAGGTCGAAGAGATGCTGGGCGAGTACCGGGAGCAGTTTGTTTCTCTGGGCATGTCACGGGCTCGCATGATGCCCACGTTATTGTGGGATGCCCGGTTTGCCCTGCTAACCGTGCTGCTGGCCGGCTTTGGCCGGGCCAGTGCGGAAGTCGGCGCGGTAATGATGGTGGGCGGCAACATTGATGGGGTTACCCGGGTAATGACCACCGCTATCGTACTGGAAACCGGCAAGGGCAACCTGCCGCTAGCACTTGGACTTGGCATTGTGCTGCTGACGCTGGTGATGCTGATTAACGCCGGCGCCTACATGGTCGGTGAACTGACCCGGAGGCGAACAGGATGACCTCATTGAGCGCCTCACACCGGGTTTCCTCAACCATTGCCCCTCCGCCGGCACTGCGGTTTGAGGGCGTGGCCTTCAGCCATGAAGACAAGGTGCTGCTGGGGCCCTGTTCCTTCACCCTGGACGGCATTGGCCCCACCCTGGTGATGGGGCCTAACGGAGCCGGAAAAAGCCTGCTCCTGCGGTTGGCCCACGGATTGCTTTCGCCCGGTCAGGGGAAGGTCTCGTGGTCCGGCGGGGCACCCCCGCGCCAGGCCATGGTCTTCCAGCAACCGGTGCTGTTGCGCCGCTCCGCGGTGGCAAACCTCATCCACGCACTGGCCGTGAATAATGTTCCCCGGCGGGAACGCGGCAAGCTCGCGCTTGGCGCCCTCGAACGCTTTGGCCTGGCTGCCTGCGCAAAGACACCGGCCCGGTTGCTTTCCGGCGGCCAGCAGCAGCGCCTGACGCTGGCCCGGGCCTGGGCACTTTCGCCCCAGGTGCTGTTTCTGGATGAACCCACTTCTGCGCTTGATCCGGCAGCCATCAAGGCTGTAGAGACCGCCGTCCATGACTTTCACCAGAGGGGAACCCGCATTGTGATGACCACCCACGATATCCACCAGGCCCGGCGCCTTGCCGGCGATGTGTTGTTTTTATCGGGCGGAAAGCTGCGCGAGCACACCCCTGCCGAAACCTTTTTCAACCAGCCCGTTTCCCCACAGGCTCAGGCATTTGTGGCCGGCGAACTGGTCGAATAGTTGTTCCGAAAAAAGATGCCCTTACCCACAAACGGAGAAAACAAAATGAAAAAAACCCTGAAGCTGGTACTTGCCGGTGTGACGGCCATGGGCCTGGCACTCAGCGCCCATGCCGAGGATTACATTACCCTGGCCTCGACAACCTCCACCGAGAACTCGGGGCTGTTCGACTCCATTTTGCCCAAGTTTGAAGAAGCCTCCGGTATTGCGGTACGGGTGGTGGCCGTGGGCACCGGCCAGGCGTTTGAACTTGCCCGCCGGGGCGATGCCGACAGCCTCCTGGTGCATGACACGGCCGGCGAGAAGCGGTTTGTCGAAAACGGCTACGCCACCGAGCGCGCCGATGTCATGTATAACGATTTCGTGCTGATTGGCCCGGAGAGTGATCCTGCTGACGTCCGCAGTGCGAAAACGGCAGCGGAAGCCTTCGCAGCCATTGCCAATGCCGAGGCACCCTTCACGTCACGGGGCGACGATAGCGGCACCAACCGCGCTGAACTGCGCCTCTGGGAAAATGCCGGGGTTGAGCCCGGCGGCGACTGGTACCGTGAACTGGGCAGCGGCATGGGGCCAACCCTGAATACCGCAGCGGCCATGGATGCCTATGTCATGTCAGACCGGGCAACCTGGGTAGCCTTCGGCAACCGCCAGAACCTCACCCTGGTCTTTGAAGGCGACGATGTGCTGTTCAACCAGTATGGCAGCCTGTTGCTGTCTGAAGAAAAGCACCCTCACCTCAAGCACGACCTGGCCACCAAGTGGCACAACTGGTTGATTTCAGAAGACGGCCAGCAAGCCATTGCCGACTTCAAGGTGAATGGAGAACAGCTGTTTTTCCCGAACGCCAAATAGGCTAATCTCTGGCAATCTATGTAGAGGCTGCGTTCTGCAGCCTCCATAAGACGGCCAGAGCAAAATGACGATTGAACCCCTGCTTCCAGATCCTCACGACCCCCGGCTGTCCCGTTCAGTCGAGGGCGTTGACGAAACCGGTCAACCGAAGTCCCTCAGTGTTATCGAAGAACGCCCCCTGACCATCTACCTGAACAGTCAGGAGATCGTTACGGCCATGACCATCGGCGATCACCCGGAATACCTCGCTCTTGGCTTTTTGCTCAATCAGGGCATGCTGAAAGCAACCGACCAGGTTACCGGCATCGATTACGACGAAGAACTGGAAGTGGCCGTGGTTCGCACCGCCGGCACCACAGATGTCGAAGACAAGCTGGAGAAGAAAACCCGCACCTCCGGCTGCGCCGTTGGCACCGTGTTCGGCGATATGATGGCCGGCCTTGAAGGCCTGGCACTGCCTGATACCCCGGTGCACACCAGCACCTTCTACGACCTTTCTTACCAGATTAACCACACCCCCAGCCTGTACATGGAAACCGGCGCCATCCATGGCACCGCGCTGTGCCAGGGCCGGAACATCCTGGCCTATATGGAAGACGTGGGCCGCCATAATGCCGTCGACAAGATCGCAGGCTGGATGTATATCAACGGCATTACGGCAGCTGACAAGGTACTCTATACAACCGGCCGCCTGACATCCGAGATGGTGATCAAGACTTCCTTGATGGGCATTCCGACGTTGATCAGCCGGTCCGGCTTCACCGCCTGGGGCGTGGATATTGCCCGTCAGGTCGGGCTGACCCTGATCGGGCGGATGCGAGGCAAGAAGTTCACCTGCCTCAGTGGCCAGCACCGACTGGTGTTCGACCAGGACCTTTCACAGGTGCCGGATGAAGACAAAAAAATGCGTCGAAAAGGGGCTGAACATGAGTAAGTGCGCCGTCATCCTGGCCGGCGGCCAGGCCAACCGCATGGGCGGTGTTGATAAAGGCCGGTTGATGCTGGGCGATCAGTCCCTGATTCAGCGGGTTATCGGCCGAATTACGCCGCAGGTAGACGCCGTGGTGCTAAATGCCAACGGCGACCTGGGCCGCTTCGATGATCTGGGCTTGCCCGTAGTTGCCGACTCCATACCGGATTACGCCGGGCCCCTGGCTGGTATTCTGGCAGGTATGGACTGGGCCGCTGAACAGGGCCATGACTGGCTGTTCAGCGTGGCGGCAGACACGCCGTCATTCCCCCTCGACCTGGTCGAACGCCTGTCCGGCGTCGACGCTCCGGTGGTACTGGCGGCAACTCCGGACCCGGAACGTGGCCGGATACCCCAGCCAACCTTTGGCCGTTGGGATGTTTCGCTGCGGAACGACCTGAGGGCAGCACTGAACGACGGCGTACGCAAAATCCGCCAGTGGACACTGGCCCACGGTGAGTCGCTGGTAATGTTCGATGAGGTCGACTTTTTCAACATCAATACACCGGAAGACTTGGCCTGGGCGGAGCAGCACCTGAAATGAATGTGATCGGCATCGTAGGCTGGAAAAATTCGGGCAAGACCACCCTGGCCAGCGCAGTGATTCGTGAATTATCCGCCCGGGGCCTGAACGTCAGCTCGATCAAGCACGCCCATCACCTGGTGGATGTGGACCAACCCGGAACCGACAGCTACAAACACCGGGAGGCCGGCGCACAGGAGGTCATCCTGGCGGGCGGCCAGCGCTTTGCCATCATGCATGAACTTCGGGGTGCAAGGGAGCCGACGCTGGACGAGTTGCTAACCCGGCTGGGGCCCTGCGATTGGGTTGTGGTAGAGGGTTTCAAAACCCACTCTCACCCCAAAATCGAGGTGCACCGAAAGGACAGCACCCGCGCCGCCCTGTATCACGAGAACTCCAGCATCGTTGCCGTCGTGGCAGACTATGCTGCGGATTTCCAAGGCCCGGTTTTCGACATCAACGATGTCTCCGGAATCGCTGACTTTATCCTGAAGCGTGAACCGTCATGAGCAGCAGCGCCAATCAAGAACGCACCGTAAAACCGCTTCGTAACGACTGTTTTGCCCTGCCTCCCGGCGTAAACTGGACGCCGGTAGACGAGGCCCTGGAGCGTTTGCGATCCCGTTTACACCCGGTGGTGGGTGTGGAGCACTGCGTTCCTCTCTCGCAGCTGAACGGCCGCATACTGGCCACCGACGTGTTTGCTCCCCGGGCCCACCCGCCGAGCAACAATTCCGCGGTTGATGGCTATGCGTTTGCCGGCCCCCTGACCGAAGTGCCCTGCGCACTGCCGCTGGTCGACGGCCGCAGCGCCGCCGGTGAACCCTATAGGGAACAGGTTCCCGAAGGCCACGCTATCCGCATCCTCACCGGAGCAGTCATGCCGGCAGGTACAGACACGGTAGTGCTGGAAGAAGACTGCGAAGTCATCAATGGCCAGTTGCACCTGAACAGCACACTGAAGGCAGGCGCCAACCGGCGCCTGGCCGGAGAGGATATACAGGTGCAGGACCGGATTCTAAACGCCGGTACCCGCCTGACGCCCACCCAGATTTCCGTACTCGCCAGCGTGGGCGTGGAATCCATCGACGTTTACCAGCGCCTGCGGGTTGGCGTGCTGTCGACCGGTGATGAAGTAAAGCCCGTTGGCGCCCCGGTCACTGACTGGCAGATATACGATGCCAACCGCCCGATGCTGAGTTCGATGATCACCCAGCTGGGCTATGAACTGATCGACCTGGGCCACGTACTGGACCGGCCTGAAGCCGTGAAAGAGGCGCTGGAACGCGGCGCGGAACAGTGCGACCTGATCCTCACCAGCGGCGGTGTTTCTGCCGGGGATGAAGACCACGTGTCGAAAACCCTGAAAGCCCATGGCGAGATCAGCAACTGGCGCATTGCCATCAAGCCGGGCCGCCCCCTTGCCCTGGCCATGTTCAAGGGCACACCTGTGGTGGGCCTGCCGGGCAACCCCGTTGCCGCCTGGGTTTGTGCACTGCGATTTGGCGCGCCGGCCATGGCCTTGATGGCCGGTGCGGAATGGTTTGAGCCCCAGAGTTATCTCGTGCCGGCCAACTTTTCCAAGAACAAGAAGCCGGGGCGCAGCGAGATGTTGCGCGCCCGTGTTCGCGATGGAAAAGTTGAGGTATTCGGTTCCGAAGGCTCCGGGCGGGTCACCGGCCTGGCCTGGTCCGAGGGCATGGTCGAGCTGGACGAAAGCGCCCGGCAGATCGAACCGGGCACCCCGGTAAAGTTCATTCCCTACGGCAGCTTCGGGCTGTAATCAATCGACGCTGCCGTGCACCGCAAAGGCCTCCAGCGACGCATCCTGCGGGGCCCGGGAGCGGTAGGTTTCCTCCACGCCCAGATCGGTCAGCCGGCGGCTGACCATCAGCAGGGTATTGTCTTCGAAGTCCTCGCACATGGTGCGCATCTGGTCGATTTCTTCGCAGGCCACGGGGTAGGCCGCATCAATATCCGGCGCGCCGTAGATCTCGACAAAGGTTTGCGCCAAGGTCCGGCGTAACTGCTCCAGTTCCGCTTCGGTGATGTTGCACACCCCCACAAAACTGGCCCGGCCACCAGACTCGATGCTGTACCAGCCGTTACTGAAGGCCTGGCGGGCCTTGCCCTTCAGGTGTGCTTCGGTCCAGTTGGAAAACTCGAAGCCGCCGGAAATGGCCCACTCACCACTTGGGGCGGGGTTTTCAAAAACATTGTCATCGGATACGTCCAGCCTCAGGGTTCGTGCCAGCTTCATACATGCTCCGCGAATTCAATCAAACTCACTGTTTCGGTCATCACACCCTCACGCAGCAGCATCCGGCCTTTTTCATCCAGCCCGACAAACAGCCCGGGCTTCGGATACTCGATCGTTTTACCCAGGGTGTCGCAGCGGGGCCGCCATTCGTTGTGTACCCGCTCGAACCCGCTGTCCAGGAAGTAGGTCAGCCATAACAGGGTGTGTTTGGACCAGCTTTCCAGCAACGCCATGGGCGTGATATCCACACAGCCTTCCTCGTGCAGGCAGGTTTCATTCGGGTTGGCGCCTGGCTCACCGCCTGCCGGGGTAAAGGGCACATCAATGCCAATCACCAGCCAGTTAGGGAAGGCTTTTGGATCGGATACGTCCGCCGCAAAGCGGACGCTGCCGCAGACAGCACCATTCACTTTGATTCGATCGGGCCACTGGAAATGCACCGGCACTTCCGGCGGGGCCAGGGCGCCCAGGCTTTCCGCCAGCCCGACCTGGGCCACGTAGACAGCCTGGATGGCTTCTTCCAGGGGCGTTTCCGGTGCCAGCACAAGGGCCGCATGCAGGGTGTCGGGGGCCTCCGAGTAGAACACCGTACCCGAATCAACCCCGGCAATGGCCCGGCTGACCGCCTTGGCAAACGGATCCATGTGTCTGGGCACCGCTTCGCCGGTGAGCAACGGCGGGAACTGGGGTGACTGCATCATCGGATGGCCCGGGCGTAGACGTCAGAGGCGATGATTTCATCGGCAATGCGCTGGAAGGCTTTTGCCTGTGGGCTCTCTGGCTTGGAGACCACGATCGGCACACCGCCGTCCGACCCCAGCCGGATATCCAGGTCCAGCGGGATCTCTCCAAGGAAAGGCGCGCCAAGCTTTTCGGCCTCGGCCCGGGCACCGCCGTGCCCGAACGGGTGGTGCTCCTTGCCGCAACCGTCACAGATAAACGACGCCATGTTCTCGATCAAACCGAACAGAGGCACGTCCATGCGCTGGAACATGTCGATGCCCTTGCGTGCATCCATCAGGGCGATGTCCTGGGGCGTGGAGACCACCACGGCGCCGGCCACAAAGAATTTCTGGCTCAGGGTCATCTGCACGTCACCGGTCCCCGGGGGCAGGTCCACCAGCAGAACGTCCAGCCGGCCCCACTCCACCTGGTTCATCATCTGTTGCAGGGCACCCATCAGCATGGGGCCACGCCAGACGATGGCTTCGTCTTCCGGAGCCATCAAGCCCAGGGACATCAGGGTGACCCCATGATTGCGCAGCGGCAGGATAGTGTGGCCATCGGGGCTGGACGGGCGGCCTGAAACACCCAGCATGCGGGGCTGGCTGGGGCCGTAGACGTCGGCATCCAGCAGCCCGACTTTCAGGTCTTTCGAGGCCAGCGCAACCGCCAGGTTCGATGCCACGGTAGACTTGCCCACGCCGCCCTTACCCGAGGCAATGGCAATAATCCGGTCAACGCCTCTCGGGTTCTTGTCCTGCGGCCGCGGCGCGTCGGTGCCAATCAGGTTGTCTTTTCCTACTTCGGTGTATTGAACCATGTTACTTCCCGTTTAGTGTTCAGCTGTCCCGATAGTCGTCACTGGTGCGAACCCGGGGGCGCTCACCGCCCGCCATGGGGGCGTTGTTGCCATGGTACTGGGCCTTGACCCGGCAGTCGTCGCACATTTTGATCAGCTGAACATTATCAGATTTGGTGTACATCCAGTGCTGGTTCTCCAGCTTTTCAACAATCCGGTTAATGGTGCTGGCAACACCAAACGGCTTACCACACTGGATGCACTCGAAAGGTTCCTCGCCATGCAACGCCCGGGGGCTCAGCGTGTCCTTCGACAGGTCCAGCCGGGGCTTCAGGGTGATGGCCGTCTCGGGGCAGGTACTCTCGCAGATGCCGCACTGGACGCAGGCGTTTTCGGTAAAGCGTACTTCTGGCCGATCAGGGTGATCACCCAGGGCCCCGGTAGGGCACAGCGACACACAGGCCAGGCAGAGCGTGCATTTGTCGGAATCAATCTCGATGGCGCCATAGGGTGCGCCGGCCGGCAGCGGAATCGGCGCCTCGATGTTATCTGCCATCGCGTTGGCCGTTACCCGGGTGATATCACGGCGCCCGCCCACCAGCAGCACCGGTTCACTCACCCGCCCGGCGTTGTCGCCGGCGGCGCAGAGTTCGATGGCTTCGATAACCCGGACCCGGCCGGGAGAGTTCCGGGTGCCCGTCAGCATGGCCTGGGCCAGTTCAACTTCCGCTGCAACCGCCCGGCGGTCGATCTCATTGTCCGGCAGGATCAGCACTTCCGCGTAACCGGCACCGAAGGCTGCCATGATTTCGGCATGGCCAACCCGGTCGATGTGCTCCAGGCCGAGGGGGATCAGATCGTCTGCCAAGCCATCGTCGTAACGGGCCAGGTAGGCAATCGCCTCAGCGCCGGCGTCCAGGGTGTGAAACACCAGCCTCGGGGCCTCGCCAGTGTGCTCGCGATAAACCCGGGCCATCACCTCCAGGTTTCGTGTGATGGCTTCGAAGGAGGTCTCGTTCATGGTAATCGCAGAGGTCGGGCAAACCGCCGCGCAGGAGCCGCAACCGGCACAGATATCCGAGTCGATCTGGATATGGTCGCCGGCAGAGAAAATGGCCTCGGTGCAGCATACGTCCAGGCAACGGGTACAGCCCGGCTGGCTGGCCCGGGAATGGGCGCACAGGGATTCTTCCAGCCGGAAGTACACGGTCTTCTCGAACTCGCCCACCAACTCCCTTGCGTTCAGGGCAATGCGCTCAAGCTCCCCGGTCCTGGCCGGGTCGGCCCAGAAGTATCCATTACGTTTCTCGTGGCTGGGGAATGCCGGACCCATGCCGCGCAGGTCGATAAAGATGTCACATTCACTGTGGGCGGTGGCTTTCGCCTCGCCGTAACCGGGCTCGCCCCGGCCGGCGGGATTCATCATCTGCAGGCCGGAAAACTCCAGCTTGAAGTTGCCCAGTGCACCATAGGCGCTGGTCAGTTTGCCCTTCGCCACATCATAGGCCGCCGAGGGCAGCTGTACCGGCCCCGCATCATTAACGATACAGGTAACGCCGAGTTCGTCCTGCACCAGTTCGGCCATTCGAATGGCCTGCTCGGTGGGACCAACAACGCAGCATACGCCGCTGGAGCGGATGGTTTTCACCGGCGCCATGGGCGCCGGCAGCTGGGCCGCCGCCATCAGCGCTGTCTGCTTGGCATGGAGGCGTTTCGGATTCGCCTGCGGCGCGCTCCATCCGGCACGATCCCGGATATCGAGGGTACTCAGGGGCGCGGAATGCTGGATCTCCGCCTGTATGTCCTCGCCCAGGCGCTCGAACAGAGCCGCCTGCTGGCCACAGGCAATAAGGACTTCATTCGCGCCACCCAGGTGCTCCGCAGCGGTTTTCATGTCTGTGCCGCACAGCTGATCCACAACGATGACCTGCTCGGCTGCCGCGGCCGCCTGCAGTGCCTTCGGATCAAAGCTCTGTGTTTTGTCACAGGTGCATAACAGTAGGGTCTTGTGTGCCGTCATCAGGAATTTGGCTCTTTTCGTTGTTTTTCTGCGTATACAGATTAATTCTGACTTTCGAGCATGCCACAGGCTTTTACGTAAGGACAATTGGATAATTGTTTGTGTCCTGCTAGCTTAGGGCTATAACAAAACGAGAATTCCCATGAGCAGTCGTACCGAGCATTGGAAACGTGAGTTACAGGTGGGGGCCGTTGTACGCCGCACCCCGGGGATAACCCGCTGGGCGAAAGACATCTGGAAGCCCGTGGCGGTGATACCCGGCGCTCCGGAGGCGTTCTGGAAAGAGCTGGTTCGCGAGGGCGAAGTGGTCGATTACCACGCGGGCACGGTCACCATGGAGTTGTTCCGCGCGGATGTGGAGGGCTACCTGGTCTCCCTGAATATGGCCGTGCCTTCAGTCTGGATTGTCATGGACAAGGACCAGACCGACCAGTCCCCGTCTGGCTGGGTGGTCAGCACCGTTACCGCCAGTGCCCATGAGGCGCTGGATTCCCTGGATAGTGGCGAAAGCATTGTCGAACCGGTTCCGATTCCCGAGTCCCTGGCGGCCTGGATCAAGGAATTTATCGACATGCACTACATCGAGGAGCCCTTCAAGAAACGCCGTCGCAATGAGGTTGCTGTCGACACCGTAGAAGACGGCAAGGGCGACCCCCGGATTCGCCAGGAAAGCGACGTTTACCGCGCCCCCTCCAATATCAAGAAGCCGAGGGTTCACTGATGGCTGAGTCACGTCTTCAGCGCTGGGCGCGCAAAAAGGCCGAAGCGGGCAAACCGGCCGAACCTGTTCCTCCCCAAAGCAATGACCCCGAGCCTTCACCCGAGGAACAGGAGCTCGCCCTCAATGAAGCCCTGCCCGAGCAGGAGGTGCTGGCGAAGTACCACCTGCCCGATCCGGACACCCTTGAACTGGGTGCGGACATCACCGGCTTCATGCGTAAAGAGATTCCGGAATTACTGCGCCGCAAGGCCCTGCGGGCATTGTGGAAAACCAACCCGGTACTGGCGGTGCTGGACGGCCTGAATGACTACGATGAAGACTACACGGATGCCGCCCTCGCCACCAAAACCGTAAACACCCTGTATAAGGTGGGACAGGGCATGTTCGATAAGAACGCCCGCCGTGAAGAACAGGGCGACACTCAGATCGAGCCCCAGGCGAGCTCTCCAAACGTGATTCCCCCGGCCCCGAAACAGGCGCCCCCTGTGAGCGCTGACCATAAACCTGCGCCCGACACTCCGGTGACAGCTTCAGCAGCGCCTTATCCGGCCGAGCCGGCCTCTTCTGACACCCAGGAAGAGTGGGAGCCACGCTACAGGCCGAGAATGCGTTTCGAATCCTGAAGGCCCGAAGTATGATTGCACCGGATACAGGTAAGGGCTATAACTTACAGATGACTGTCTAAAAGTCGTACAAAAACCTAAGGAAAAAGACTTGTCTGATACCGCAGTACTTCAATGTCCCCGCTCGATCACTGACGAAGACCGCGCCCGGGCCCAGATCTACCAATTGCTGGCCGTGTTGTTAAGCAGCCCGCCTTCGGACGAGCTGCTCAAAGGGCTGGCGTCCTTGCAGGGTGACGACACACCTCTGGGTTCCGCCTACAAAAATCTGGCCGCCCTTGCCCAACGTACTACGGCCGTCGACGCCGAGCAGGAGTTCAATAACCTGTTCATTGGCGTAGGCCGGGGTGAGCTGTTGCCCTATGCCAGTTATTACCTGACCGGCTTCCTGAACGAGAAACCGCTGGCCGATCTGCGCACCGACCTGATGGCTCGGGGAGTAAAGGTCAGCGACGACGTGAAAGAACCGGAAGATCACATCGGCACCCTGTGCGAAATCATGGCGGGCATTATCACCGGCGAGTTCGCCTGCGACAGCGATGTGTCATCACAGAAAGCTTTTTTTGACGCCCACATGGCAAAGTGGGCGGCGTTGTTTTTTACGGATCTGGAAGAAGCGCAAAGTTCAGTCCTCTACGCTCCGGTCGGCTCGCTGGGTCGGGCCTTCATGGCGGTAGAGGCCGATGCCTTTGCAATTCAATAACCGGGATCTGCCCGATCCCTTAACTCAGGTGGAGGAGTCCGATGGACAACCCGAAGCGTGAAAACAGTCGGCGCCGTTTCCTGCAACTGGCCGCATCCGCAGCACCCGCTGCCGTTGCCATGGCCATTGCACCGAACGCTGCAGCCGGGGTGGCAACAGACGCCCCGAAAAGCAGCGGTCTGCGCGACACTGAACACACTCGCAAGTATTTCGAATCGGCTCGCTTTTAAGGATGCGTGAATCATTCAAGGTTGCGTGACGCTCTTGGATGATCACACCTCCGGAAAAACGAGAATAAAAAGAGAGAGGTATGTGACATGTTACGGAAGAAGACCAACGGGGTTGCGAAAGGCCCCCGTAAAGGATCTTTACTTTCATCCCTCGCTGCCAAAACTATGGACCGTCGTAGTTTTCTGGCGGCTTCCGGTGTAACAGTGGGAGGCCTGGCGGCCTTGTCACTGACGTCGGGGCGGGTTCAGGCAGCAACTCCGTCGAACGAAGGCGGGGAAATTGTCCTTAAAAAGTCTGTGTGCACCCACTGTTCGGTTGGTTGCACCGTGGTTGCCGAGGTTCAGAATGGCACCTGGGTAGGCCAGGAGCCCGGCTGGGACAGCCCGTTCAACCTGGGTTCACACTGCGCCAAGGGCGCTTCTGTGCGTGAACACGCCCACGGCGAGCGGCGCCTGAAGTACCCCATGAAAATGGTCAATGGCCAGTGGCAGAAGATCTCCTGGGACGACGCCATCAACGAAATCGGCGACAAGATGTTGCAGATTCGCGATGAGAGCGGCCCGGATTCGGTGTACTGGCTGGGCAGCGCGAAGTTCAACAACGAACAGGCGTATCTCTACCGCAAATTTGCGGCTTACTGGGGTACCAATAACGTCGACCACCAGGCCCGGATCTGCCACTCCACCACAGTCGCCGGTGTAGCCAACACCTGGGGCTACGGTGCGATGACCAACTCGTACAACGACATCCACAATTCCAAGGCCATTTTCATTATCGGGGGCAACCCGGCCGAGGCGCATCCGGTGTCGCTGCTGCACGTCCTGAAAGCCAAGGAAGAGAACAACGCGCCGCTTATCGTTTGTGACCCGCGCTTCACCCGCACGGCCGCCCATGCCGACGAATATGTGCGCTTCCGGCCCGGTACCGACGTAGCCCTGGTTTGGGGACTGCTCTGGCACATCTTCGAAAACGGCTGGGAAGACCAGGAATTCATTCGTACCCGTGTGTACGGCATGGAGCAGATCCGCGAAGAGGTGAAACGCTGGAACCCCGAGGAAGTCGAGCGGGTAACCGGCACCCCTGGCGCGCAGCTTGAGCGTGTCGCCCGCACCCTGGTCAATAACCGTCCGGGAACCGTTATCTGGTGTATGGGTGGTACCCAGCACTCCAACGGTAACAACAACACCCGTGCGTACTGCATCCTGCAGCTGGCGCTGGGCAATATGGGTGTAGCCGGCGGCGGCACCAACATTTTCCGTGGCCACGACAACGTTCAGGGCGCTACCGACCTGGGCGTACTGGCAGATACCCTGCCCGGCTACTATGGCCTGGCGGCCGGCTCCTGGGCCCACTGGGCACGGGTCTGGGAAGAGGACCTGGATTGGCTGAAAGGCCGGTTTGCCACCATGGACAAGAATGGCAAATCCAAGGCCATGATGAACGAGAAGGGCATCCCGGTATCCCGCTGGATTGATGGCGTACTGGAAGCCAAGGAAAACCTCGAGCAGCCCGACAACACCCGGGCCATGGTGCTGTGGGGCCACGCGCCCAACTCGCAGACCCGTATGCTCGAAATGAAAGAAGCCATGGAGAAGCTGGACCTGCTTGTGGTTGTTGACCCGTTCCCGACCGTGTCAGCCGTGCTGCACGATCGCAAAGACGGTGCCTACCTGCTGCCGGCAACCACCCAGTTCGAGACCCGCGGCTCAGTAACTGCCTCGAACCGCTCCCTGCAGTGGCGGGAAAAGGTGGTCGAGCCACTGTTCGACTCCAAGGTCGACCACGAAATCATTAAGCTGTTTGCGGACAAGTTCGGCTTCACCGATCGCATGTTCCGCAATATCGCCATTGAGGGCGACGAACCGGTGGTGGAGGACATCACCCATGAGTTTAACCGGGGCATGTGGACTATCGGCTATACCGGCCAGTCGCCTGAGCGCCTGAAGAAACACATGGCCAACCAGCATCACTTCGACAAGACCACCCTGCGTGCAGTCGGTGGGCCTTGCGATGGCGATATCTACGGGATGCCATGGCCGTGCTGGGGCACTCCGGAGATGAACCATCCGGGCACACCGAACCTGTACGACATGTCGCTACCGGTGTCCAAGGGCGGCCTGACTTTCCGCGCCCGCTTCGGTGTTGAGCACAACGGCAATAACCTGTTGGCTGATGGCGTGTACTCGAAGGATTCCGACATCAAGGACGGCTACCCCGAGTTCACCATGCAGATGCTGATGGACCTGGGCTGGGATAAAGACCTCACAGCCGAGGAGCGTGCCAGCATTGATGCGGTTGCAGGCCCCGAAACCAACTGGAAAACGGACCTGTCCGGCGGTATCCAGCGTGTAGCCATCAAGCACGAGTGCGCACCCTTCGGTAACGCCAAGGCCCGCGCCATCGTCTGGAACTTCCCGGACCCCGTGCCGCTGCACCGCGAGCCGCTGTACACCAACCGTCGAGACCTGGTGGCGGATTATCCCACCTACGCCGACAAGACCTTCTGGCGGGTTCCGACCCTGTACGAATCCATCCAGCAGAAGGACTTCAGCAAGGACTTCCCCATCATTCTGACCTCCGGCCGCCTGGTCGAGTATGAAGGTGGTGGTGACGAGACCCGCTCGAACCCCTGGCTGGCAGAACTGCAGCAGGACATGTTCATCGAGGTGAACCCGCGTGATGCCAACAACCTGAACATCCGTGACGGCAACGACGTCTGGGTGTCCGGCCCTGAGGGCGCACGCATCAAGGTTAAGGCCATGGTTACCGAAAGGGTTGGCGAGGGCGTTGCCTTCATGCCATTCCACTTCGGCGGGCACCTGGAAGGAAAGGACCTGAGGGACAAATACCCGAAAGGTGCGGATCCTTACGTACTGGGTGAATCCACTAACACCGTTCAGACATACGGGTACGACTCGGTCACGCAGATGCAAGAGACCAAGTGCACCCTGTGTGCGATCGAACCAGCATAACAAGAGGTGTAGACCATGGCACTTGAAGGACAAGCAAGAGCAAAATTCCTTTGCGACGCCGAGCGCTGCATCGAATGTAATGCCTGCGTAACGGCCTGTAAAAACGAGCACGAAGTCCCCTGGGGCATCAACCGTCGCCGAGTGGTAACCATCGAAGATGGCAAGCCGGGCGAGAGGTCGATCTCGGTAGCTTGCATGCACTGTTCAGACGCGCCCTGTATGGCGGTTTGTCCGGTGGACTGCTTCTACCAGACCGAGGACGGCATCGTGCTGCATTCCAAGGACCTGTGTATCGGTTGTGGCTATTGTTTCTACGCCTGCCCGTTCGGTGCGCCCCAGTTCCCGCAAGCGGGCAACTTTGGCAGCCGCGGCAAAATGGACAAATGCACGTTCTGTGCAGGCGGCCCTGAAGAAGACAATTCCGCAGCCGAGTTCACCAAGTACGGCCGCAACCGTATTGCAGAGGGTAAACTGCCGATCTGTGCGGAAATGTGCTCGACCAAAGCCCTGCTTGCCGGTGACGGCAACGAGGTGGCGGACATCTATCGCCAGCGCGTGGTGAACCGTGGTTTCGGTTCCGGCGCCTGGGGATGGGGCACAGCCTACGAGAAGAAAGGTGCATAAGCTGATCTGAACGAAGTTCCGGAGCTCCCCGAGCTCCGGAACTTCTTCAGTCACAACACCTTCTTGCTGATTCCGCTGGAGTACTCTGATGAACAAACGTCTGTTGGGTGCCGCCGCCCTTGTGCTGGCGTCACTGATATTCAACCCTGCCTGGGCGCAAGAGGGCCCGGAGGTTGACCGCACAGCAACCGGGGGTGCCCAGACCCTCGAAGATATCATGCGCCGCCAGGAGCAGCAGAAACTGGACGACAGTTTCCGGTCCGAAAATCTGGGCAATCCTGAGAAGGCGGCACCAATCACAGAACAGCTGGGAACCCGGGGCGGCGTCTCGGATGCCGACACCTGGCGCGCGATTCGCTATAACCAGATCGACCCCACCGTGCAGTCTCCGGGCCCGGCCAATGGCGTCATGATCCAGGACGGGGGCATCAGTTGGTACAAACTGCGGGAAGGACCCATCATCACCTGGGGCGGTGGTGCCCTGCTGGGGATCATCGTGCTGCTCGTGGTGTTCTACTTTGTGCGTGGCAAAATCATGATTGATGGCGGCCCTGCGGGCACGACCATTGAACGATTCAAAGCCATAGAGCGGTTTGGTCACTGGCTGCTGGCCGGCTCGTTCATAGCCCTGGGCGTAACGGGGCTGCTGACCTTGATGGGCCGCAGTTTCCTGATCCCGGTGATCGGGCACGATGCCTTTTCGACCCTGGCAGTCGGTTCAAAGTGGCTTCACAACAACATTGCCTGGGCATTCATGCTCGGCCTGGTTATGACATTTGTGATGTGGGTAGCGCATAACATACCCGATAAACTCGATTGGCAGTGGATCAAGGCGGGAGGCGGCATCTTCACCAAGGGCCATCCATCGGCCAAGAAATTCAACGCAGGCCAGAAGGTTGTTTTCTGGACCGTGATGCTGCTGGGTGTGTCTGTCTCGCTTTCCGGATTATCCCTTCTGTTCCCTTTCCAGATGCCTCTTTTTGGCGACACCTTCGGTGTCATCAACAGTATTCTGGGCACGGGCCTGCCAACAGAGCTGACACCACACGAGGAAATGCAATATGCCAACATCTGGCATTCAATCGTGGCATTCGTGATGATGCTGGCCATCATCGCCCATATCTATATCGGCACTGTTGGTATGGAAGGCGCATTCGATGCGATGGGTAGCGGCCAGGTTGACCTGGAATGGGCTCGCCAGCACCACGACCTCTGGGTAGAAGAGGAAGAGGCCAAACAAGGCAAAGGAGGATCATCATGAAGGTAATGATTTCCGCATTTGTCGCAGCATTGATCATAGCCTCGCTCGCCCCGGTTGTTCTGAACCAGTTCGGCTGGTCTTCAGCGGAACAGGGCAGCAGTGAGAGTGTACGACTTGACTGATCAAACCGAGGTATACCAGATCGACGCCGTCGGTTTGGTATGCCCCCTCCCTATTCTCCGCTTCAAGAAACGCACCCAGGGGTTACCTAGCGGGACCCAGGTCGAGTTCCTGGCCGATGACCCCAGTGGCCGTAAGGACATGCAGGCGCTTTGCGATATCACAGGGCACCGGATTGAATGGATTCGCGAGGAGGAGGCCGGCGTGCTCCGTTATCGGATTTGCCTGGCTTAGAGAGAATGCCTTTGGATTCTTTCTGCAGACTTTCATTTTTCCCAGACCTGAAATGAAAAAACCCCCGGCAGCAACGCTGTCGGGGGTTTTGGTATTAAGAGCCTGACGATGACCTACTCTCACATGGGCGAACCACACTACCATCGGCGCTGGTCTGTTTCACATCTGAGTTCGGGATGGGATCAGGTGGTTCCAGACCGCTATGGTCGTCAGGCAAAACGGATGATCACTGGGAAGGACGAGATAAAACGTGATATTGATTTCTTAAGCTTTCGCTCTGCGTTATCCGCAATTGTCTTGGGTGTTATATAGTCAAGCCGCACGAGCAATTAGTACTGGTTAGCTCAACGCCTCGCAGCGCTTACACACCCAGCCTATCAACGTC
>NZ_JAJSPB010000032.1:0-39222 GCF_021282325.1 Marinobacter sp. G11 | reverse complement strand
TGGCGAGAAGGTCAGTTTTTCAGGTACCATTTTGGATAGCGGCTGTTGGTGCTTGGTGAACGGTGTAAGGTCCTGAAACTATAGCACTTTCAGCCGCTTTCTTTTATCCCCTCATGAGAAATCCGGGCTAGGGTGACCGGCCAGGCGCGCGTGCTCACGCCCGAACAGTTCGCCCACCTCTTGGGTGAGATTAAAGAGCATCGTTACCCGGAAAAGAATACGGCGCTGATTTAGATCAGCTTCAAGCTCGGACTTCGAGTTCAGGAGATCGCGCTACTCCAGATCAGCGTGAAACCTGAACCAGTAAATCCCTAATCCAAATATTCAGAGGGTCCTGCGATGAGCGCTGGTGCCACACGGCGATCACGTCGAATCCGGGGATCTCGGCATTCAGCTCAATCGGCCGCAACGAGTCGTCGGGCAGCAATCGCGACGGGATGAAGCCGACAAGGTCAGTCTCAGAAATCGTTGCTTTGGCCGCCGTGAAAGTTGGTACCGAGAGCATGGCTTGCCGTGGGTGCCCCTGGTCTTCAAACCAGCGATGGACGGCACCGGTAAAGTCTCCCCGCGAAGGCGACACCACTACCTGGGGCATGTCAGCGATCTCGGCAACCGACATAGTGCTGCGAACTGCCTCATTGGCCTTCCCTGCCACACAGACATAGCGCTCCGAATACAGGGTTAACGACGGATAACTCGGTGGCGCAAACTTCGGATTGGTCAACACCAGATCCACGGTGCCATCAAGCAGGTCATTTGCCATCTCATCCAGCTCAAGTTTTTTCACCGCCAGCCTCAGACCCGGCGCTTCCCTTCTCAGGCGCTGCATCAGAAAAGGCAGGATGGTTTTCTGCTCCAGATCGGTGGAGCTGATGGTAATGGTCCGCGTCGTTGTTGCGGGATTGAACTCATCCTGCTCCAGCAACTCGCCAACGGCATTCAGGATGAGATCCAGCTTCGGCCCCAACGTTCGGGCATACGCCGTCGGAGTAACGCCATTGCCGCTGCGGATAAACAGGCGATCATTGAAGGTGGCGCGGAGCTTTTTCAGCTGGTCACTGACCGCCTGCTGGGTCACCCCGAGTTGATCCGCCACACGGGACAGGTTGCCTTCGCGAAGCAGGCACTGAAGCGTTCGTAACTGTTTAAGGTCTACCCGGTTTAAAGCGTTCACTTGTACCTCTTACATCAAATCCTTGTTTCAAATCCTATCGGCTACTCCCTAAGCTGGCAAACCAAGAATCCAGCAACCCTACCCGCGAGGAGGAGCCATGTTCAGCATCAACTACGTCCAGCCCGTTGGCGACCTGGAGTACGACCAGCGATACAAGGGTCCAGGTGCCTCCGAGCTCACTCAATCCGTCGACACCCGACACATTGACGTCACAGACATTCGCAACCAAGCCAACGACTTCAACCTGGACGACCAGGGCTTCGAGGCGGTCCGGGTCGCCTTTGATTTTGACGACTACCAGAATGACGACGCCATTCGCGAACATTTGTATCCGCAGGTGATCGAGTACCTCCGTGACCGACTCAAGGCCAGCGAAGTGCTGATCTTTGATCACACTTATCGGTCAACCAGTCGTCAGGACCAAACCATCCATAACCGGGCGCCAGTGAAGACTGTTCACAACGACTACACCGAGAAGTCTGCGCTCCACCGCATGCTGGAAGAGACCGAACAACGACCAGAGCTTCGCGACCGCCCCTACCGGTTGGTGAACCTGTGGATGCCTGTCGGCCACCGTGTCGAGGAATCCCCATTGGCTGTTCTGGACATCAACACCGTGGCTGCGGATGACTTTCATCGCATCAAACTGGTGTACCCCGATCGCATCGGTGAGATAGCCGGGATCTCCTACAACCCGGATCATCGCTGGTACTACCTGTCAGACATGGAACCCGGCGAGGCCCTGCTGCTGAAAGTCTTCGATTCACGTTACCCCGAGGGCATATTTGGCACCCCACACACCGCGGCCGACCCCGTGAACACACCGGACAACGCCCGCAACAGAAACAGCCTGGAAGTGCGAGTCATCGCCTTTAGTTGAGGAAGCCATGAGCGAATTTCTTGTGTCATTGAATCCGTTGAATCAGGAGCCGGTCGGACAGGTGCCAATCACCTCCCGGTCCGAGCTGACAGAAATTGTGGGCCGGAGTCGGATCGCGCAGGCGAACTGGGGCCGGTTATCGCTAGAAGAGCGTGCAACCCGCCTGAGGGATGCTTACCATGCGCTGGCGTCTGCCCAGAATCAACTCGCCCGACTGATCAGCCTGGAAATGGGTAAGGACGCACGCCGGGCGACCTATGAGGTCGCCGGTACTGTAACGAATGCCCCCTATTTCATTGAGGAGGCCGCCGCTGCCCTGCAAACCGAACAAGGCGAAGGCCGCAGCCGTATCCAGTATCGGCCGCTTGGGGTTGTTGCCGTCATTTCACCCTGGAACTATCCACTGGCCATGGCCAACAACTTGCTGCTCCCTGCCCTGATGGCGGGCAACAGCGTCATTCTGAAACCCTCAGAACACACGCCGCTGGTTGCAGATCTGTTCGTTCGCGCACTACAGCACCATCTGCCCGAGCATCTGATTCAAATTGCCCACGGCCACGGAGACGTCGGTCAGGCGCTGGTGAAATCTGACATCAATATGATCGCCTTTACCGGGTCGATGGCCACCGGTCGCAGCATCATGGCGGACGCTGCCGAAGGCGTTAAACGCCTGGTCATGGAACTCGGTGGTAATGATCCCCTGATTGTCATGAAAGACGCCAATCTGTCGGCTGCTGCGCGATTTGCCGTTGCCAGCTCGTTCGAGAATGCCGGGCAAATGTGCACGTCAACCGAGCGAGTGTATGTCGACCGTACCGTTGCCGAGGAATTCAAACGCCAGGTGGTAGCGGCTGCATCGGCTTACCAGGTCGGCCCATGGGATCAACAGGGCGTCAACATAGGCCCGATCGCCAACACTACCCAGCATCAGCTTGTGCTGGGACATCTCAAGGATGCGGAGACAAAAGGCGCACGCTTTCTGCTCGGCAAGGCCGACTACCCAGCGCCATTTATTCAACCCACGGTTGTCGATGGCATGACCCCCGACATGCTCCTTGAACGCGAAGAGACCTTTGGACCGGTCGTTGCCATGGCTGAATTTGATGCCATCGAAGACGCCATCGCCCGTGCCAACGACTCCATCTACGGCCTGGGAGCGGTGGTCTTTGGCGGCCGGGGCGCCGCAGCCGTAGCTGACCAGCTGGAGGCCGGCATGGTGTCAGTCAATGGCGGGGCCGGCGGCAGCCCCTGGATTGGCGCCAAACAGAGTGGCTTTGGCTTTCATGGCTCGGCCGCAGGCCATCGCCAATTCGCTCAAGTACGGGTCATGAACTTTTAAGAGGTGACTATGAAACAGCATCAGGAATCATTTTTCGTCGTTGCCCGCGAGCCGGGCGCAGAAAACCCGTCGCTACCGACTTGGGCAAATAGCGTGCCGAACCCAGCGGAACTGGACGAGAGCCGTGAGACCTCGGCGGTGTCACGGCGGGAAATTCCGGAAGTGCCCGGTGCCTATCAGTTGCTCAATGTCTTTAGTCGCGAAGAGTGTGACCGCCTCATCGAACTGACCGAAAACCTGGGTTACTTGAAAGACGCGGCGGTCTCACTGCCTCGTGAAGTTCGACACAACGACAACGTGACTTGGGTTGTGGATGAAGCGACCGATCGCCTGATCTGGCAGCGGGTGCGCGATGCCGTGGCCGACAACCTGGACCTCTTCAGCAACAAGCAGCCTCTGGGCATCAATCGGCGCTTCCGTTTTTATCGTTACCGTGAAGGAGATTTCTTCAAGTTTCACATCGACGGTGCCTGGCCCGGCTCCAGAGTTGTGGACGACCGACTGATTGCGGATGCCTTCCCGGACCGGTTCAGCCAGATGACGTTCCTGATTTTGCTCAGCGACGACTTCGAGGGTGGTGAAACCCGCTTTCTCGTCGATGCAGATGACCCTACCAAACCGGCAAGGCGAAGCGACAACGTACGCGAGATCGATGTACGAACGCCGGCCGGCGGCGTTCTGTGCTTTCCCCACGGCCATCACCCCCTGCACTGCTTGCACAGTTCAGCGGAGATCACTTCGGGCACTAAATACATCATCCGTACCGACCTGCTGTTTGAACGCTAGCCGCGGGCGTGGCGACCGTTATCCAGCGAAATCCGGGAAACAGACGCTCCGGGCTTCAGGCATTCGGCGACGATACGAGCCTTCAGCTCTTTAGAGTAACGACGACGTTTTTGGTAGGGCTTGGTTACGCTTATGTTGGTCATATTAAGTGTCCACTTAAAAATAAGTGGACACTATCCTGACGGCCGCAGCGCCTGGCTCAAGATGGGTTTACCGGACGGTTACGAAAAGGCACTATCAGTGCCTACGTTCACAGGGGTGATATAGGTTTCAAATTCGATGGAATCATGAAATGGATAAAGACATCGATCCCGTTGGTAATGAAGCCAAATCTCTCGCCCCTTCGGTCCGAATGAACCTGAGGGAAATCGACTGCTCGCATAAAAGCCAACGATAATGCTGTGTCATTCAGAGCTGACTAACCAAAGCGAGGACCGAGATCTGGCGACAGGTTCCTGTCCGCCAGCGGTCTACCGGGCGATCTACTCGGCAAAATGCGCACGCTTGGGTCGCAAAGCGAACATTCAGATCCAAGCTCCAATCGCTCGCTTTGAGGGTCTTGTGTGTCATGTGCGTATCGGGGTAAGTCCAGTGCTTTCAGACATCGCCCTAGTCCTAGGTAGTCAGCAGCAGGCCAGTCAGCAAGATCAGAGAATATAGCCAGCTTTTTCGCTCAGGTGTGGACTATCTTTTCGCAGATTACGGCGAGGGAGCCCGGATCACAGCGCACTTCCAGCGGAGTATTGGCGACCACTTCGCCGTCGGCGGTCACCGTACGGGGTGTGTGGGTGCTGATCTTACACTGTCGGGCCTTGAGGTGAACAAATGTCGACGTCTGGTCAGGTGATCGGTCCCGCAACCGCATAAATATAAAGGTGGCAAACAGCCGTAAAAAGGACCGTGGTCGCACTGCGATGATATCAAGTTGACCGTCATCAGCACTTGCAGCCGGGATCGGGTGGCCACCACCGTAATATGCGCCCGTGGCAACGGCCAACGAGAGCCATCTGCCATCCACTTCGCCCGTATCTGCCGTGACAGTGGCGTGAAAGCCTCGATGCTCCCGCAGCCCGCGCAGGATCGTAAGAGCGTACACAAAACGGCCCCACCGGGCCTTTTGCTTCGGCCCACTTCCCCTCACGGCCGCAGTTCCCAGCCCCACATGGGCGACATTCAGGAACAGCCCCCTGTCGTAACGGGCCACATCAAGCCAGCGCCATTTATTACGCGCGATCAGCTGGCACAGAGCCTCTGGATCTCTGGGTAGCCCCAAGTTCCTGGCAAAATCATTGGCAGTGCCAGAGGGAAGGACTCCCAAAACCGCATTCCGCTCTATGCAGATACCTGCAGCGAGATGCACTGAACCATCTCCTCCGGCAGCAAGGATGCAGTCTCCCGATTCGATTTCTTCTACCCACCAGCTATCATCGATATTACGAGTCAGTACTGGCTCGACGCCGGCCTGGGCAAGGCGTTGTCGCCACGCCTCAGATTCCGATTTGCCTCCAGCAGACATTTCATTAACCACAAGCCAATAACGCATGAAAGAAAGTTCCTGTTGGAGCCAGGTTTGGGACTTACGTGCTGCCAGAGAATACTATGGCTGCGGCGGGCCTTAAAGCGGGTACTCACTCTCCCGGGGGTAGCCGTGGCACGGCAAGGACATTAGTTTGGTTCGCGTCCGGATTGGTGCGCGGTGAAGTTTCAATCCGCGTCTGCTGGAATGAACGATTGGGAAAAGCCCCGCCAAAGGCGGGGCTGGTGGCGCAGACGCTTTTATGAGCTACTGTCATCGTCGAGCGTAACGATAGTGTCCGCCATCAGCTCAGAGTTTTCGAAAGTATCGACGTCCATGTCTCCCGTAACAGTGACTTGGTCGCCTTGCTGAATCTGCTGATAGCCCTCGTCATCCATGGGATTGTAGGCCATAAGCGTCGTATCAACCGTCATTTTCTGGTCTCCGGAGTCAATGGTGAACTCCGTGCCGTCGACGTTCGTCACCGTTCCCGTCAGAACAAGCTGGCCAAGGTCGACTGTCGGAGCAACATCAAAGTCCGTTACGCTCTCTTCATCGGCCGCGCTGGCATAGAAGTAGGTGCCAAGGCTATCTACATAGACGCTGCTAGCCTCGATCTTGGCGGTTTCAAAGGTGTCATCGTCGACTTCGCCGTACACCGTGACTTTGTCACCCGGCAAGGTTACACCGCTTTCTTCGAACCAGTCCCAGTCGTCCATTTCCACTGTGACCAGGCCCTCGCCATAATCCAGCGTGAACGTGTCTGCGGTGGTACTCGTCACCTTCCCGCTCAGGGTGATCCATGAGCCATCGGCAGCAAAATACGGGTTCTCTGAGGCCAGAGTGGCGGCCGGAGCTAGCGTCAGAGTTGAAGCGATTGCGAGAGACAGGGTTGTGCGTTTCATATTCCGATCTCCTTTTTGATCTCGGGTGGTATGGATTTGTGTAGTGTTTTATTCACTACATCTATTGCTTCTAACCACAACCCTAACTAACGGACTCCGCAATTAAAAATGCTATGAATAGCCCTTAATTGTGAGGAAATATTTTCCTGCCCTTATTCCAATCGCACAAAACACCTCTGTTGGCAGGTTTCAGAGAATCTCTACCCCTTCACATTTATAGCGCCCTATTAATGTATCGTCCTGCAACACGTTACCCTCAAGATCGAAACAGAACAGATAGGTTTCAGTACGGTCTCCGATTTCCACGCTCTTGAGACCAATACATTCGTCGGTACGACCGGGAATCAGCTTGAATGAGGATACGCCACGCTCAGGCCTTCTATGGCCAATCTCCACTGTTTTGATGTCAGTAAAGTCCGGGTTTGCAATAATAAGCGTATTGCCACCGCGTTCCTTCTCATCAACCGTTTCTTCGAATGGGGTTCGGGAGATTTTGCGCGGAAAAAACAGCCAGCAGTTGCGATACGGGTGCCATTCTGCAGCTTCATGGGTCACGTAACCCTGATCGCCCACATTCAGGGCATCCCGAATACGCTGATAGTTGTTGTGCCAGTTCATACTTTCCAGGCTGTAGTTTCGGTTCAGAACCTTAATCCATTCTTCTTCTGCGTTCTTTCCGTGGCTGCCCACGATCATCTGCTCGCCTTTCAGGGTCGCCCATTCGCTTTTGAATCCCTTGAATTTTTCGTCTCCACTGCCTGTCATCAGGATATGGCGGGGTACAAGCTGATTTTTGTTGCGGATTTCGCACACCAACCCCGTGCGGTCATCGAAGGTGATCAGCCGTTCGCCAAACTGAACGAGTTCGGAAAATTCCGCGCCGCGGCCCCCTTCGGCAATCAGGCTGATCAGATGATGTTCGCCCCCTTGTTCTTCGGGGATTTCTTCCAGCCTGTAGAAGGCCTTGCCGGTGTCTGGATCGATTTCGCGATAGAGCTTGTCGAAACGCAGGGTGGATTTCCAGGCTGTTTGGCCATCTTCAAGTTCCACCTGGGATGCGTGATCCTCGTCCGTGATAATGGCGAGGGTGTACTCAGTCTGCTTGCTGTTGTAGCGTTCAAGGCGCTGAATATCGAGTGGCTTTTCGGCCATATCGGTCTCCTTATCCCATACTCACAGGATGTATTGAGAAGATTTCAATAAAGGGTAAAGGATTTGGTGGTCATTTTGGAAACGCTGGAGATAACTGAGAGAACTGGTGCAAGTGCTAAGTCTTCAGGGGGCGCTGGGAGAAATCAATGAGTGAGCGGACTTCGTTGTCTTTGCCACCAGTATTGGCGGGGCCAATTCTCAGGCACACCACGCGCAAAAGATTAGTGCTTTGGCTGGTGGGGTCATCGCCGCTGACGATAAGGATGCGGCTTAACCAGGAGTCTTCAACTGAGCCGCTTATTGATCGGGTGCTCACAGAAAAGGACGTTACCCGCGTTCGTGTCGGTATCTCGGCCTACCTGTACCTAATTGATCTTGGACTCGAAGATACCTTGCCATTGAATACACGGATTGAATACGACCTCGGAGTGTCTGGTTCGGAGTTCAGCGGTCCGGGAAGCGATAATGAGGCCTGGATAAGGGACTGGGCACCCCATCTCTGTATGCCGGGAAAGGAGCGGCCTGACTTTATGATCAAGGACCGGGTTGATCGGCTCATTCATGGCTCTTGCCGCCGGCCCCATTCCTCTTCGTCCGACGGATTGGTGCGTGTTGACCAGTTACTTCAACAGGCCCAGGAGGATAGTGAAAAGCGCCCGGCGCTTATGCTGATGACCGGTGACCAGATCTATGCCGACGATGTCGCCGGCCCCATGCTTCGGGCCATTCATGAGCTGATTGACCGTCTGGGTCTTTACGACGAAATGCTGGCCGGCAGTGTGGTCAGTGACAGCAAAGAGTTGCGGGATAATCCGGATACCTATTTTCGGCGTGAGAAGTTGCTGCCGGATATCCGGAGCAATGAGGCCCTGATAGAGAGGTTCTTCGGAGGTGTCAGGAAGCCAGTGTTCACCACCGCCAATGCGCACAACCATTTGATTTCCCTGAGCGAAGTCATGGCCATGTACCTGCTGGTCTGGTCGCCGGTGTGCTGGCGTCTGATTGAGATGGAACAACCGGCACTGAATGGGAAGGATACAAACGCCTACCGGGAGGAGCAGGTCGCGATTGACGACTTTGTGCGCGGCTTACCCCGCGCTTCACGAGCGCTCGCCTATGTCCCGAACTATATGATTTTCGATGATCATGACATCACGGATGACTGGAACCTGTCTGCACAGTGGGAGGCCACAACCTACGAACATCCGTTCGCCCGGCGCATTGTGGGTAATGCCCTGGTTGCCTATCTGCTGTGCCAGGGGTGGGGCAATAACCCTGACGCCTTCGATGACATCTTGCCATCCATTCAGGCGTTGTCGGAATCGGCCGGGCAGGAGGGTGTGTATTGCCCCTCCCGACAGGATGCGTTAATTGATGATCTTTTGCAGTTTGAGCACTGGCATTACACGCTGGCGACATCGCCCAGAATTGTGGTGTTGGATTCCCGCACCCGCCGCTGGCGGAGCGAGCTTAATCGGGCCCGCCCTTCAGGGCTGATGGATTGGGAAGCGTTGACCGAGTTCCAACAGGAAATCATCGAGCAGAAAGCAGTGATCGTGGTTTCTCCGGCACCCATGTTCGGGGTGAAATTGATTGAAACAATCCAGAAGGTGTTTACCTTCTTTGGCAAACCTTTGGTGGTGGATGCCGAAAACTGGATGGCCCACCGCGGTGCCGCCAACGTACTCCTGAACATCTTCCGGCATTCACGTACCCCTGAAAACTTCGTCATACTTTCCGGAGATGTTCACTATTCCTTTGCTTATGATGTGCGCCTTCGTCATCGGCCCGGCCAGCCCAGGATATGGCAGATCACCAGCAGTGGCATCAAGAATGAGTTTCCACATACGCTTCTGGAATGGCTGGACCGGATAAATCGCTGGCTCTATGCACCCTGGTCACCACTCAATTGGTTTACCAAACGACGGCGTATGCGCGTGACACCTAGAATGCCCGAAGGTCGCGAAGCAGGAGAGAGGCTCTGGAACCATGCCGGTATTGGTATAGTGGACCTGGACGAGGAAGGATCACCGGTTAACATAGAGCAAGTGAATTCGCGTTCCGGGAGGACACGTTTCCCAGAGCCGGAGCGCTACCAATGAACCTGACACTGGCCTTCAGGGCCAGCTATTGGGAGGACATATTCTTCAACTGCTAGTTTGGAGCGTTGTCGCTGTAGTTGGTACAGGGATCGTTTGGAAAGGCAGTGGCCTGCTTGAATCCGCAAGCGAACGCCTGTCTCTTTATTACCGGCTGCCGGAGATCGTCCAGGGTGCGATCGTTGTGGCTATTGGTTCCAGTTTTCCGGAGCTGGCAACGGTCGTGGTGTCCACCCTGGTACATGGGGAATTCGAGTTGGGCGTTGCAGCCATCGTTGGGTCAGCTCTGTTTAATATCATGGTCATACCTGCTTTATGCGGACTGGTTGCTAAAGATCAGTTAATGACAAACCGGGACCTAGTTTATAAAGAAGCGCAGTTCTACATGATTGCCGTCGCCGCCTTGCTGCTGATGTTTTCCTTTGCGGTGATTTACAATCCGGCTCAAGCCGAAGAAGGCGTTCTTCGTGGAGAACTCACCCGTTGGCTGGCTATCATGCCGCTCGTCCTTTATGGGATTTACGTCTTTGTACAGTATCAGGACACCATGGACTACCAGCCCGATGAAGACGTTTCCCACATTCAGCCCGCAAAAGAGTGGGGGCGGCTGGCCGGAGGGCTGGTACTGATCCTTGCAGGTGTTGAAGGACTGGTTCGGGCGGCCGTCAACTTTGGCGATATTCTGGGTACCCCAAGTTTCCTCTGGGGTATCACCATCGTCGCCGCAGGAACCTCGATTCCGGATGCCTTTGTGTCGGTGCGCGCTGCCCGCCATGGCAGAGGCATTACCAGCACTGCCAATGTGCTGGGTAGCAATATTTTTGATTTGCTCTGCTGTATTCCAATTGGGGTTCTAATCGCCGGAACTGCGGTCATCAATTACTCCGTCGCGGCCCCGATGATGGCCGTTCTGACCTTTGCGACGCTGGTGCTGTTCCTGATGATGCGGACGGACATGGTTCTAAGCCGCAAAGAATCCTGGAGCCTGCTGGCGATGTATGGTGTGTTTGTGCTCTGGGTTGGGCTTGAGTCAGTTGATGTGACTAATCTCATCGTTAACTTTCCGCCCGGTGCCTAGCAATCCAGTGAGCATCGGCCGGTCTATGAAGTCGGGCACATAATTGGTTCGAAAGTTGAAGTTCAACCAACGGGGAATCCGGTTTTCGCTTAACGGGTATAGGTTTTGCGCCCCCCTCTTAGGGTGTGGCCCAAAGTGAGAGACCCAAAGCGACCAATCAGGATGATCCCAATGATGACCAGTTGACCAGTGGTGCCTAGATCACGAATGTCCGCTTTTGTTTAGGTGCTTCGGTCGCAAAGCGGACGTTCAGACCCGAGTCCGAAGACTTTGGTAGTGACACCATAAAATGCTTATCGTAAATGACTGATCCATGCTCGGACTTTTCACAGATGAACGGTGGGGTATCTAATTTCATCGAATGGAGTCAACGTCTTGAGAGCAAGAGGTAGAAGGTTGTTCTGATAAATAGCACAATGTTCCGCCATTTCCCGACATGCGCAGTCGCATTACTTCTTCACTACAGGATGACAGATGGACTTTCTTCAGGCCCTGTGGCTGGGCATTATCCAGGGCATCACCGAGTTCCTCCCCATTTCCAGCTCCGCCCATCTGATTCTGGTGCCAGCGTTTACCGGCTGGACGGATCAGGGCGTAGCGTTTGATCTTGCGGTCCATTTGGGCACCTTGCTTGCCGTTATGCTTTATTTCCATCGGGATGTCAGAGATCTGGTGAGAGATGGCATTGCATCATTGGCCGCGCGGCGCTTTATCGGGCAAGGTCTGCTGGCGACCTATCTGATTCTTGGTACCATCCCTGCCGCTCTGACTGGGTTGTTGCTGTTGGATCTGATCGATAATCAGTTGCGCTCAATCGGGATTATATTTTTTACCACGCTGGTATTCGGTGTTCTACTTGGCTGGGCAGACTGGCGGCCAAACAAGAATCGGCAGCTCCAGTCACTCAGGTGGACCGATGCCCTACTGATCGGGATGGCTCAGGCGGTTTCACTGATTCCCGGAACGTCACGCTCAGGTGCAACGATCACTGCGGGTTTGTTGCTGGGCCTGAACCGTCAGGCGGCCTCCCGCTTTTCATTTCTGTTGGCTATCCCAATTACCGGCCTAGCTGCTTCTGCCAAAATACTGGAAGTTGCGACGAGTGACGGCGTGTTTTATTGGCGGGCCTTTCTGGTCGGGGGGCTCAGTTCCTTTGTCGTGGCTCTAATCGCCATCCATTTTTTCTTGAAGTGGCTTAATCGGTTCGGTATGTGGCCTTATGTTGCCTATCGGCTGGCCCTGGCTGGCGTCATATATTTTCTGTTTCTGAATTAGGGCATTGAAATGATCAACCTGTGTTTTCGCCAAGCGGCATTCACCGGAACCCTGCATTGGCTGGTGAGGGTTATCGTTCTCGCAATCTTCATTGGTCTGCTGAACGGTTGCAGTGAACCCACGCCGGTTAAACAATTGAGTGGTGCCGCTCAGGGCACAACCTGGCATGTGACGGTCTGGCACCCTGAGGGGCTGGATATAACGGCTCTCCAGAGAAAGATTGAAGCGGAATTTAACCGGCTTGACCAGGTACTGTCCAATTACCGTCAGGATAGTGTTATCGAGCGTTTCAACCAGTCGGCAAGTATCGCGCCCGTGGATGTCGGAAACGAGATCGCCGATCTGGTGCAGATTGCTAAGGAAGTCAGCAGGGCTAGCCAAGGGTGCTATGACCTGACCATCAAGCCACTGTTTGATTTGTGGGGGTTCAGCGGGGAGTCTGTGTCACTGCCCGGCTCGGCAGAGTTAGAGCAGGTCCGGAAGCTCACTGGGTTCGGCCTGGTGTCAGTGCCTACTTTAACCAAGCTGCAAAAAAACGCCCCAGAAGCTGAGATCGACCTTTCTTCGATTGCGCAAGGCTACAGCGTTGACCGGGTCGCCAGCGTCATGGAAGCCGCAGGCATCAAAAACTATCTGGTGGAAATTGGCGGTGAATTGAAAACCCGTGGTCACAAGCCGGACGGCTCATTCTGGCGTATCGCCATAGAGAGGCCTTTGCCCGGTGGTCGCGCTGTTCAAAAGGTCTTGACGATCGGTCAGGACGAACCCGTATCTGTCATGACATCCGGTACCTACCGACATTACTTTGATGACCAGGGCACCCGTTACAGTCACGTGCTGGACGCCCGAACAGGCAAGCCCATTACGCACAAGACGGTATCGGTCACTGTGCTTGACCAAGACCCCACCTTGGCCGATGCCTGGTCAACGGCCTTGCTGTGTCTGGGCGATGAAGAGGGTCTCACTATTGCGAATCAAGCCGGTATTGCCGCCTTGTTTCTCAGGGAAAGCGGTGAACAATTCGTTGAAAAGACCACGAGTGCTTGGCGCTCGATGAAAAACATAGAGGTTCAGTGATGCTCCGATTCTTCAAAATACAGGCCGGCCGGATTCAGGAAACCAAATGCCCTGAGGGCGAACTTGGGGATTGTCTGAAGGAGGCAGACTGGATCGATGCGCAGGAGCCCAATGAAGAGGAAAGAGCGCTGCTCCAGGGGATGCTGCATACCGATCTGCCGGAATCTGATGAATTAGAGGAAATAGAAGCCTCTGCACGCTGCTTTGTTGACCAGGCAGGAATGCACATCCACTTTCTGTTTTTGGCACCAACCGGAGGTCGGCATACCACGGTTAATGTTGCCTGCATCCTTCAAAAGGAGCGACTGATTACGATTCGGGAGGGTGATCCGGCCGATTTTCGACTATTGCGAATGCGTGCCCGACGAGGTCAAGTGGAGGCGCAGTCTCCAGAGGATCTTCTGGTAACTCTTCTGGAACAGAAGATTGAAAATCACGCAGACACCCTGGAGGATCTCCACCGGCAATTGGAGAAGGTCAGTTATCTCGTACTGGAGGATGAAGAGGCGGAACTGGAAGACGCGATCAGTCAACTGGCACGGCTGGAAGACAGCAACGGAAAAGTCCGCCTGTGCCTTATGGACACGCAACGTGACATATCATTCCTGTTGCGACATTTGCGGACCAGGTCGGAGCAGATCAAAACGCTGAGGGAAATGATGCGCGACATTGAGACGCTCATGTCACATACCACCTTTCTGTTCGACAAAATCAATTTCCTGATGGACTCGACCCAGGGGTTCATCAACATCGAACAGAACAAGATCATCAAGATTTTTTCCATTGCCGCTGTTGTGTTCCTTCCCCCGACCCTGATTGCGAGCATCTACGGTATGAACTTTGAGCATATGCCTGAACTGAAATGGCTACTCGGTTACCCATGGGCGATTGGTTTGATGATCGCTGCCGGTATTGCTCCGTATTGGTATTTCAAACGCAAAGGATGGATGTGAGGTCTTTGGGATTACGATCCGACTTTTTTCCCTGTCGAGCTTAGCCGACAGGGAACTCGTTCTTCGGGTAGCGCACGTGGAATCTGCGATGCACGGTCAGGGTGTACCCCAGGGTGAGGGTGCTACGGGTAAAGTCGAACCCCTATTTGTGATCGCTAAGAATGATTGCTAAAGTTGCGCATCGTTGGGGAGTAGCCTGCTTTCGATAGACGGAAGAGTTCGTGTCAACACAATTGGCCACATGCCATGGTACGAACACCTCTCGGTTGGCGAGACCATCGATATATCCATGCCTGAGGTCGGGCGTGTGGCTATATCGTGGACTCAATATGCCCGACCGGAACCAGCATTCATGAACCCAATTGCCCTTCTTTTGCTTGCTCTTGCCATGTCCACAGACGCCTTTGCCGCTGCGATCGGCAAAGGGGCAAGCCTCAACCGGCCCCGCCTTCCAGAAGCTCTAAGAATCGGACTGATTTTCGGGTCGATCGAAGCAATAACCCCTCTGATTGGCTGGCTAATTGGTCGGTCGGCTTCGGCCTACGTAGAGGCCTGGGACCACTGGATAGCATTTGCCCTGCTGATGGCTCTCGGTTTGCACATGATCCATGAAGGCCTGAAGCCGAGTGAAGAAGAAACCGAAAAGCCCTTTAGACAGTCATTCTTCAAGACTGCTCTGACTGCAATCGGCACGAGTATTGATGCTATGGCAGTCGGCGTTGGATTGGCATTTATCGATGTAAATATCTGGTTAGCGGCGGCACTCATTGGTTTGGCCACGACTGTCATGGTGACATTGGGAGTCATGCTTGGTCGAGTTGTGGGCTCTGTTTTGGGACACCGAGCGGAAATATTTGGCGGGCTTACGCTAATCGCGGTAGGGGTCTGGATATTATCAGGCCACCTATAGTGCCTTATAAAACAGATAGGAAGGTCATCGCTCTTTGTTGATAACAGCCAACTCCCATTGTGGGGCAATAGCTCATCGATGGCGTTGTTTTCCTGTGTCGGCAGCCGGGGCAGAACATCCTTCAGGTAGGTGTCAATGGCCATTTATTTTGACCCACCTTTGGCCAATAGAATTGACCTCCTTTCATAGTCTGACTTGTCGCTTTCTGCTTCAGCCGATAGCTGTCTCCTCCCAGCATAAAGATGTGTGAGTGGTGGATGACCCGGTCAATGCTCGGCACCGCCACGTTGTCGTCGTGGAAGAACTCGCCCCAGCTGGTGAAGTCCTTGTTAGTGGTCAGGATGATCGACCGGTATTCGTACAGGCTGTTGATCAACTGGAAGTCCAACAAGGCATTCACCTGACGTTTGGTAATGGTGGTCTGGTGCCGGTAGTCGAAGCCCTCCAGGCGCTTCTCGGCAGGGAACGCGGCCATCTTCCGGTTTCTGCTGATGCGCTTGTCCCGGCGCTAGATCAGTTCGTGTTCGGCAAGTCGGTCCGCGAAGCTCAGGTAGGACATCTCGTTGGCTTCTGCCTCCGCCAGTAAGTTGGTCAGCTCATCGGCTTCTGCACTCAGACGCAGGCTGCGAATCATCTCGGACGAGACGTCTATCAACAGGCTTACGAAGCCAAGTATCGAGATTCCCGAAGGCAACCGGGTCCGGGCGACTCGGTCCTCGGCCTTCACGCCGCTGACTCTGCAATAGAATTTTGCATAGGGATAGAGTCCAGATTCGTTCGGACGACGAACTCAACGAGAGGGATCGCATCCCTGAAAGCATGGCTCATTGCAGGCCACAATCCAGTCGGACTCGAACCAGGCCATAGTCCCTATACTGGTTTCCCCCGGCTTTGACAATTCCTTGACTTTATCATCACCCCGCCCTGACAGCGCCGTCGCTAACATGCCCCTATTGTCAAACCGCATGCGATGTTTAGTGCACCTTTTTTAGGATTCAATTGATTGTGAGATCAAAGGTTTTTATTTCGCCGTTTAATCAAACCGTCGGCAGACAGGTCACCGGTTTTCTGGCTGCAGGCGGGCTGGCAACGGCTATCCACTGGGCTTCAATGGCGCTTCTTGTTCTGGCCGGACTGCCTGCAAAGCGGACATTCGAGTAAGACGAATAGCGCTTGCAGTATGCGCGCCCATGGAATGGAACCGAAGGCGCAATGAAATGGGCTTCGTCGCGCCTGCGCTTAATGGGTTCTACCCCGTTACTGTGGACATTCCTAAAAAGAGGCCTGACACGCTGCTCACAGGCTCGGCGTGCCTCCGAACAACAGGTAATAAGCGATGCCCAGTAGCGAACTGACTAAGATCACCGGCAACATGCCCACCTTGAAGCGTAACATGGCAATAAAGGCGCCCAGTGCCAGCACCACACTGGCAATCTGGATACTGCCCCATGTTGGCACCAGCAACTGCATGCCAAAGGTCCGAACCGTATCCACTTCGGCGAAAGCGACATGCACCGCAAACCAGATAGCCAGGTTCAGCATGACGCCCACGACGGCGGCGGTTACCGCCGACAGCGCCGCGCTCACTGCCTGATTCCCGCGCAGCTTTTCGACGTAGGGCGCGCCCAGGAATATCCACAGAAAGCACGGAACAAAGGTCACCCAGGTCGCCAGAACCGAGGCAAGAATACCCGCTGTAAAGGGATCGAGGGGGCCTGCGTCGCGGAAAGCGCCCATGAAGCCCACGAACTGTACTACCTGAATCAAGGGGCCGGGCGTGGTTTCCGCCATGCCCAGGCCATCCAGCATTTCCCCTGGCGCAAGCCAGCCGTAATTCTGCACGGCCTCCTGTGCCATATAAGCCAATACCGAATAGGCACCACCAAAGGTGAGGACGGCCAGCTTGCTGAAGAAGAACCCTATCTGGGTGAAGGCATCGTCAAAGCCCAACGATACAGCCAACAGAACTAGCGGTGTGAACCACAGCGGCAGCCAGACCGCGAGTACCTTGAGCGCCCGCTTGCGCGTTGCCTTGGTATGATGGGCGACACCGCCATCCATCATGGCGTCGATCGCCCGTTCTCCATCTTCGGGCGTGTCATGTCCCTTGATGACTACAAATCGTTCCGGGTCCACATGCCGCCCCAGCAGGCCGATAACAGCAGCCGTCAGGATCACTACCGGGAACGGAACTGCGAACAGGAAGATGGCAATGAAAGCAACAGCGGCCAATATGTACATATAGGCATTCTTGAGCGCTCGCTTACCGATCCGGATGACGGCCTGAATCACGATCGCCAACACCGCCGCTTTAATCCCGAAGAAAAGCGCCTGCACCAGGGTTGCATCCTGAAAGCCCGCATAAAGCACGCTCAACACCAGGATGCTCAAAAAACCCGGCAACACAAACAGTCCGCCGGCCACGAGCCCACCCTTGACGCCATGCAGCAGCCAGCCGATATAAGTAGCCAGTTGTTGGGCTTCCGGCCCGGGCAGTACCATGCAGTAGTTCAGGGCGTGCAGAAACCGGCTTTCGCTGACCCATCGCTTTTCATCCACCAGAATACGATGCATGACGGCGATTTGGCCGGCAGGACCGCCGAAACTCAGCATTGCAATCCTTAGCCAGACGCGCACCGCTTCCCCAAACGTAATCTCATGACCAAACTCGTTGCGATCGCCACCCGATGGCACGGTGTCTTGTTGGGTTCTGTGGGCTGTATCGGTGGAGTGGGACGACTCCGGCATGCTTACTTCCTCTTCGTATAGGTTGTGTACAAACTGTCGAACACCTGATTGGCAGCCAGTAACAGCTGATCATCGTTATGATGAGACTCGCGAAAGCCCATCAATACGCATTCAACTCCAGTGGCCGCCGGTGGCTGATGGCCGCCAACATCGAGGTAATGCACCAGTTCCGCGATCCGCTGCAGTGCCACCTGGCGCAGGCCAAAGCTCGCCAGCAACGTTTCAAAGGTGACCTTGTCAGCTACATGGGTGAAGGCCGCTCCATCGAAATCAAAACCCAGCGCGTGATCAGGGCAATCAGCTGGAGAGCTTAACCATAGAAAATTCGCTTCCGGATCGATGAATCGCTTAATCAACCAGGCGCTGGCCAGGCGGTCCACCCACGGTCGGCGACGAGTTGCCCATACCCTTCCCAGGTAGTCGGCACGGTTGAGGAGAGCGACCGTGCCTGAAACAGGTAGCGGCTCATCAGGCGACAGCACGCGATTTGCGTCGGTTTCCAGTTCCTGCAACGCCCGATCGACCCGTTCACGGGCAGCACCTGGAAAAAAATCAATCTGTGACACGCGCGTGAAGCGCTTACGCAGTTTCCGGGTCTCCCTAATAACCTCCATGGCCGATTCTGGCAGCAGCGTTGCCCGTAGTTCTGCGATGTCCGAGTGCAAGGCCTCATAGTCGTCCGCACGATCGAATAAAGCGGGGAATTCATGAGCATCCGGGCCGTCAGTGGGTACAACATGGGCGACACCGCCGGCTTCACGCACGTCATGGGCCACAGCCTCCAACTTCTCGACGTGATCGGGGTGAGCTGGCAGTAAATAGACGCCGTCGCGAAGTGAAGCCGCGCCCCATGCCTTAATAGAGCGCCAGGCCCGCATACGCACCGTCGCATTTTCTGTAGGAAGTGACAGAATCAGTAGAAGCCATGACATTCTGTAGAATCTACTACGCGTTTGTAGCAATCACAACACTTTTATGGCTGAACGGTTGTGATGGCCATCTGACTACAGTCGCATTCTCATATATCCCCCCACGGGGGATAGGTTAAAAGCTGGTTTTGACCCCAGACTTACCAAATCATCAGCCACGCTAGGAACACTGTGATGCACCACGAACGACTCGATCATTGGCAACATAAGCATGTCTTTGGCCAGGATCGGAAGCGCCCCGGAGAAATCCGAACGCTCATCGTGGTGGGCCTAACGCTGGCGATGATGGTCTGGGAAATCCTGGCCGGGATCGTTTATGGCTCGATGGCCTTGCTGGCCGATGGGCTGCACATGGGGTCGCACGCGGTGGCCCTGGGTATTGCCGCCTTCGCCTATGCATACGCCAGGAAAAACGCAGGCAACGCCCGATTCTCTTTCGGGACGGGGAAGGTCAATGCGCTGGGCGGCTTTACCGGAGCCATTCTGCTGGCTGTCTTTGCGCTCTACATGGTCATCGAGAGTGTTGGGCGTTTTATCCAGCCCGTCCCCATTTCTTTCGATGGGGCCATATTTGTGGCCATCATAGGCCTGGTGGTCAACGGGGTGTCAGCGTGGATACTGGGGGATGCAGGTCATGACCATGGTCACAGTCACGGGCATAATCACGGTCACCACCATCATCACCATGACCACAACCGACGGGCCGCTTACCTGCATGTGCTTGCAGATGCGTTGACGTCAGTCCTTGCCATTGTTGCCCTTCTGGCGGGTAAATATGCCGGGTGGAACTGGATGGACCCGATGATGGGGATTATCGGTGCGATTCTGGTAACCCGTTGGTCCTGGCAACTTTTAAGAGACACCTCAAAAATCCTTCTCGACGAGCAACATCAGGACATGGAGGACGCTGTTAAAGAGGCCGTCGAAGACGACGATGCCAAAGTCAGTGATCTGCATGTGTGGGCAATAGGCCCAAACATTCATGCCGCTATTGTCTCAGTCGTCTCGCATCAGCCCGAGTCGCCCGCAGTTTATAAGGAGCGCATTCAGGCACACTGCCAGTCCCTGGTCCACGTGACGGTGGAACCTCTTCGCTGTGATTAACGGAGAGAACGCAAATTAGAGAGTAACGAGATCAAAGATAACGGGCGATTGCTTTGAACTCGTCGACGCGCCGCTGCTGCTCCGGCTCCAGCGGTCCGATGGCATCGTCCAGGCAGTGTTCAATGTGGTCCTGTACCAAGACGCGCTTGGCCTGCTGGATGGCCTTTTCCACAGCGTGAAGCTGCTGTGCCAGCTCCAGGCAGGGCTTCCCCTGATCCATCATGCCAATCACGCTTTCAAGATGGCCGTTGGCCCGCTTCAGGCGTTTGATGATATTCGGATGCGATTGATGCGTGTGATCATTTATCATGTTTAATTCCTATCCCCCGTGGGGGGATGGTATCCTCTTGCTTCGTTGAAATCCAACCACCGACTCGACCATTGAGACTGATGATTTCGGCCCTCCATCAAAGAAAACTGCTTCCGACGCTCGTCATGCTGTTCGCATTGGCGGGCCTGTCGCTGTCGGTGATTGGCGAGTCATTCTCTCACGGTGTGGCCAACTTGGCAGGCGATTGGGAATCGCAGCCTGACGGCCACCCAGGCAGTTATGGTGCGCATGGACACACCCACGATTTTGACGAAGAGCCAGAGACATCCTCAGTGCATCATGATGCTGGCAATCATACTCACGAGACCGTGGACCAGCTCAGGGTTCCGTTTGTTTCCCAAAGCCTGACCGTTCTCCGGCAGCCCGTGCCCTTTGCCGGAGGTTCTCCCCGCAGTTTGCGCTATCGGCTTGAACGCCCTCCAAAAGCCTCTATTCCCGCTTGATTCTTGCCGCTTACGTGGCCCGAGAAAACAAATTCAATTGGAGTCTTTATGTTGTCAAGCTTGCTTGGCGGTTGCCGTGGTGTGCCCTCAACGGGCACAGGCAGTCGTCTGTTCTGGACATTTCTGACCCTGGGCTTTCTGGGTATGAGTACCGATGTGCTTGCCCACGCAGTCGCTCAGGGCGACAGGGGCTACATCCAGGAAATTACCGGGATAAACCTTATTGCGTTCATCTATCTGGGGGCCAAACACATGGTCACCGGCTATGACCACCTGCTGTTCCTGCTGGGTGTCATTTTCTTCCTTTACCAAATGAAGCACATCGCGATCTACGTGAGCCTGTTTGCCCTGGGGCATTCCACCACAATGCTGCTGGGGGTGTACTTCAATGTGGGCATCAACAGCTACATCATTGATGCGATTATCGGCCTGTCCATCGTCTATAAGGCACTGGACAACATCGGTGCCTACCAGCGGTGGTTTGGCTTCCAGCCCAACACCAAGGCCGCCACGTTGATTTTCGGGTTCTTCCATGGTTTCGGCCTGTCCACCAAGATCATCGAATACGACATCTCGCCGGACGGCCTGATTCCGAACCTCCTCGCCTTCAACGTGGGCGTGGAAATCGGACAGTTGATCGCCCTGGCCATGATCCTGATTGCCATCAGCTTCTGGCGTAAAACCGACGGCTTTTTCCGCCACGCCTATACAGCCAACGTTGCCATGATGAGTGCAGGTTTCCTGCTCTTTGGCTATCAGCTCACGGGTTACTTTGTCGCCTGATTCTGGAGATTTGCTATGTACAACACCGATATACCCAACCGTGAAGAACTGCCCAGCACTGCCAAACTTATTCGATCAACCATCATCGCAGCTATTGTGGCGCTGATTCTGCTGGTGACCGTGGTCATGCCCGCCGAGTACGCCCTGGACCCGACCGGTGCCGGCAGATTGCTGGGGTTGACCGAAATGGGCGAAATCAAGGAACAACTGGCTGATGAAGCTGCCGCTGACGAGGAGGCACAGATGGTTGCCGTGCAATCCTCAAGCGATCAGCAGGAAACCGAAGCAGTACAGCCTGAAGCCGAAGAACCCGCTCAGGAAGCTGCCCCAGAGCCAGAACCAGAACCAGAACCAGAACCAGAACCTGCGGCCGTGCAAGAACAACAAGCATCAGAACCAGCACCTGCAGAAACACGATGGCAGGACGAAGTGCGAGTGGTTCTTACGCCTGGCGAAGGTACTGAGTTTAAGCTCACCATGGAAGAAGGTGCTGTGGCTCGCTTCTCTTGGGTATCCGAGGGTGGCCCAATCAACTTTGATACCCATGGCGATGGAGGCGGCCAGTCAATTTCATACGAGAAAGGCCGGGGCGTACCGGAAGACGAAGGCCAACTGGAAGCCGCTTTTACCGGCAACCATGGCTGGTTCTTCAGAAACCGGAATGACAATGACATTACTCTCGTCCTTCGTACCGGTGGAGACTACGGACAACTGAAGAAAGTGCTTTGATCACGCAGGCATAAATTGCAATTTTTTTTGGAGCCGGTCAGACAATGGCCGGCTGCGAGAAACGAAGCGAAGGTTCATGAAATGGAGCAAAACCAGAGGTTATGAATCAGCTCATGAATGTCGAGTTATGGTGATTTCTGGTGTATGGAAGCAGGCTGAAAGGATGGCGTATCCTGTTGGTTGATCACCGCCAAGATCACAACCAACAGAGGATGGATACGCCATGTCCAAGTCTAACCTGCATGCTCTTTCACAACCAGAGGCGACCACGAACGATCCCTTGCACGATCTGATCCGACAGGGTGCCCGTGACCTGATTGCGCGGGCTGTCGAGTCTGAGCTTCAGGGGCTACTGGATCAGTATGCCGATGTATTGACACCCGATGGTCGCAAGGCGGTGGTCCGCAACGGACACCTGCCCAAGCGAACGATCCAGACAGGCGTTGGGGATGTTGACGTTCAGGTGCCCAAGGTCAGGGACCGCAGTGGTTCCGGTATTCGCTTCAACAGTCAGCTCCTGCCACCGTATTTGAAGCGGGCCCAGAGTCTGGATGAACTCATCCCTTGGCTCTACCTGCGCGGTGTCTCCTCTGGCGATTTCCAGGAGGCCCTGAGTGCCTTGGTCGGCGAGCAGGCCAAGGGCCTGTCCGCCAACACGGTGTCACGGCTCAAGGCACGGTGGCTGAAGGAGCACGAGGATTGGCGTCGCCGTGATCTGGGCCAGAAGCGCTACGTCTACTGGTGGGCAGACGGTGTCTACAGCAATGTTCGCCTGGATGATCGGCTTTGCCTGCTGGTGATCATCGGGGTCACAGAGCATGGCCACAAGGAGCTGGTCGCGGTGGAAGACGGCCATCGCGAGTCCGAAGCCAGCTGGAGAGAACTGCTCACCGGCTTGCGGGAACGTGGCCTGGACCATGCGCCCAAGCTGGCCGTAGGCGACGGGGCTTTGGGCTTCTGGAAAGCGCTGAGCAAGGTGTTTCCGGATACCCGGCACCAGCGGTGCTGGGTTCACAAAACTGCCAACGTGCTGGACAAGCTGCCCAAGTCCGTACAGCCGAAGGTAAAGTCAGACCTGCATGAGATCTATCTGGCGGAGACCCGTGATGGGGCTCACAAAGCCTTCGAGAGCACGTTAAGGCGATTCCGGGACAAGTACCCGAAGGCCATGGAAAACCTTGAAAAGGACCGGGATGAACTACTGGCCTTTTACGACTTCCCGGCAGCGCACTGGATTCACTTGAGGACCACGAATCCCATTGAATCTACCTTCGCCACAGTCAGGCTGAGGACCAAGCGAAGCCGGTCCTGTGGCAACCGCGACACCACGTTATCGATGGTGTTCAAATTGCTCCAATCCGCCCAGAAACGCTGGAAGCGGATCAAGGGGTTTAACCAACTGAAGCTGGTCGTGAACAACGTTCAGAGTTTCGGGATGGAGAACGGGTGGATGATCAACCTGACAGAGACGCCGCTTGATGGTCATACACCAGATTTGACAATAACTCATGAATGTCATGCATACAGCAATTAATTAGGCTACTGAAATACCGCGTTATTCATAATTTTCCATATCATCGGTGATCGCCGGGTCGGAATAGTTATTCCACTTTATCGTTAGTGCATCCGATTAAGCGGTACCAGCCTTCAAAATTGAATCGAAAGCCGATTCGAAGCTGAGAGCTGCAAATGTCCGCTTTTGTTTAGCTGGGTTCAGAGGATGCCCTGGTCGCAAAGCGAACATTAGAAGCTCGCGAATCTGGAGTGCGAACTGATGGCTTATCAATTGAATTTGGCCCTAAAGAGGGGCGGCTTTCGAATGATTCGCCTAACCCGCTGGAGTCATCCCCCAGTCCATATCTCTGAGATTCCTGCAATCAAAAAGATTGCCAACTGTCCCCTTCGCCCTTCATTGAAGGTTTGCCAAGCATGGAGATCTATATCAGAGGGTTTAGGCAACCGCTCAGGGTGAGTATGCCACTCTCCCAAACAATTTATTTTACCTAAAGACTGTTCATACCATCTGGTTACTTGGCTAACGTGTTTTGGGTCTTTCCGAGTGAATCGGAACCTGCTTCGCTTATCGAGCGATTGCGGTACCGTGAGATTGATTACATGCAAGTCAACTCCTTTATAAAAACCAACCAGAAATCCGCCGGCTTCCAGATCCGAATGGCATTCTTGTCTATATCCGCCAATAACTTTCAGAACCGAGTCTTCTATTAAGAGGTGTCCCCCATCGCCTTTCCTCCACAACTGCGGTCCGACCCTTTTAAATTCGTTTATTTGGGACGAGAGCATAGCGGGCAATTGTTATCTGGTTGAGGAGTAGTGTCTGGTCTCTTCTGACATAAATCCGGTTTCAAGACCTGAAACCTGAGGCTATTCTGAACCCTATCGGCGAGATAATCATAGAGAATTGTCATTGCTTGCGTGGCAGCAATCATCGAAGTTGTTGCGGCGTAGGCATGAAAACTCTGATGGCATGCGCCAAAGAGTGGAGTATCGTCCTCTGGGCAACGGCTTAACGGAAATCTTGGTCGATACTTACCGTTTTCGAGAATCCATAAGCATCGATAGCATGCTGAGCCCTTCTTATTTCTGTCGTTGAGAAATGCCACCGTGGCCAGTCCATGACCGTGTATCCAACTATGCACCACAACAGGCTTCAAGCCATGCTCTGACAGATAGTCTGGAATCGCTATCGCCACAGTCTGCGACCCAGTGGCATCAACAATGATGCTGTCTTGAGTAAAGATATTCCAACATTCGTTAAGCGAGCAGGGGTGTTCCTTGATTTTAAGGAAAGGAAAATCAAGCCTGAGTCTAGCCGCAACAGCTTCGGCTTTGCTATGACCCACGCTTTCCGTTCCCAAAAGGTGTCTGCCTACGTTTTCTATGTTGAAGTCGTCAGAATCAATAATGTGGAGCTCGCCATTTGCGCCCCAACCAGCTCCATGCGAACAGAGCAATTTTCCCAAATGCCCACCAATCGTTCCGGCGCCAACAAGAATTACCCTTCTATTTTTGAGGGATGGCTCTTCTTTCGGTCGATTGCGCGTTTGAATATAAGACGGGTCAGCTCGGTCTAAGCGGTATCGAATGATCTTTGTACCATCGGCCTTCAATATTTTTGCGGCTTGCTTCAAACGCTTATGCTCAATCGCCTTAGCAGCAACGTCAGGTATTACAAAGGTAAAGCCGCATCCCAGAGCGTCGTCTCCATTGGCTGACGGCCAAATAATCGCCACTCCAACGAGCCTGATGTCATTTCCGCGTTTTCTCTTTCCCTTGGGTTGTATTGATTGTCGTAGACGCTCTACCAGTTGATTATGGGCGTCAGGAGCACTTTGGCGAATCCAATCGATTACCTCTCTGATGCTCGCCGGAGGCCAAGACCTCGGATTAAGAGAGACTGGCGGTTTTGCAAGCCGCAGGATAACCCATGGAGTATTTGGGCTTTGCTGAGCGTCGATGCTAAGCCAAGAATCTTCAGCTTTTCGCACAAGCCACTGACGCCCACTGGCTTGCTCCACGATCTGAATGAGGTCATCTTTGTTCTGGACAACACAGGCTACACGCAGAGATCTATGGGCACTCCAGTATCCTGAAAAGTCCTGAGCAATTACTTCTTCAGCCGGAGCGTTGGCCAGATTATCAACAAGAACCCGCTCAATACGCTCGAGACAGCCAGCAACCAGCTCAGTAGCCATAGCGGAATCCCACCATGTCCTACTTTGGTCGACGAAACAAACCTTTCCATCATCGTTGATATGGCGATAACCGAAGGCGGATCTTAAATTCAGGTCAAACGGCCATTCCGGTAGGTATGCATCTGGGTAATCAAATCTTCCTTCACGAAACCGCAATTCGAGTTTTAGTCGCCAATCACCGATGCAAATATACCCGGAAAATGTGGGTGTAGCGTCCAGATATATGGGTCGATTGGAAACGAAGCCGCGCAAGGACAGGAAACGCTCAATTTCCTCCATTACTAACCTGAAGTGCTACGATCAGTAGTGTGCAGCGGGCGCACATCAGGTTTGGTATTTCTAATTGAAGCAACCGTAGACGCCACCGCACTTGTTACAATGATTCTGGTAGGGTCAAAAGGCATTCGCTCGCCGAACAAATTAATGAGAATTGCATTCGCAACCTTTGGATCCTCTCTTTTTGCCTGAGCGTAATTATCGCGCAGTCCCACAAACTGACGACGGTATTCCTCCGCCTCTTTATCACTGATCCTTCTTCTGAGATCTTCTTTTGCGTCCTTGTCCTCAGGCGTTGGGCATGGAACCAGGACCGGGCTATCCAGTACAGACGGAAGTTCGTTTATCACTGCTTCTAGAGCATCACAGTGAGAGAGCCCATTAGTATCGCCTGGAAAGCTCGACAGACTATGTGAAAGGAGGAAAATAGAGCTAGGACCGCCGCCCTTCGGCCATGTTTCATCTCGCCAAGCCTTCAAAAAGCGGTTCACCGGGCGAATCATGCTTCCCATCTGTCGAAAGTGAGATTTCACCCAATCACGAATCGCTAGCGCGTCTGATGGTTGCCAACCTTTTTTCCGATGGGCCATGTGAATGACACTTGGATCTACCGCCTCGATTGCAGATGTGTCAAAGAAAAATTCACTATCTCGAATCATTTCTGGCAGCTGTTCATTTGCTTTCATGACCCTCAGCTGCTCTTCCGTTATCCGGTGAAGCTCGCCCTCAGGAACTGCATACAGCGGTATATCTATGTGCGTTTTTTCGCTTAGCAAAACCCGAATGCAGTTATCCTTTTGGTCTTCCCCTTTCGGAATGGTCCAATTGTTACGCCTATTCTGAACATGCGCCTCCAGTATTCGCGTGACAGCATCAAAATAATACCCTGTGACAGTCTTGGGCTGCTGCCCATTTCCCAGCGCAGAGAATGGCAAGTAGATACCTAAATCAATATCTACTTGTTGTTGGGGAGGGTAAGCAGGAGCATTGAGCGTTCCATAAGCATAAGAGCCTTGGATAGCGAATTTTGGCTTTGGTATTTCATGCTCCAGCCGCTGCCGCTTTACTTCCTCGCGTAGATCGGTAAAGCCAGCAACGATCACGCTGCGAATTTCCTTCGCGGCATCGACCAATGCCTGCTCCTCATGCTCTGGCAAATCCAAATTGCCCAGAAGGGACTCGCTGCTTCGACTGGCCAAAAGGCTATGGAATTGGTTTGTCATTGATCGTCCCCCGCTAGCGGAAAATGATTACGGAAATAATCTGTACCCATGAATTCAGCAAAGTGTTTCTCTGCATGGCTCGTTAAAGTTTTGACTGCGGCACTGCTCGCATCATCAAGACTGATATCACCAGCAGCCTCATCGCTCGCGGTGCCATCGATAAGGTGATACCGGTCCTTTAATAGCAATCTCAGCATATAGTTGGTTAAGTGCTCTTGTTGAGACATCAGAAACGTCATTAGCCGAGGTTGGACTGGGTTTAACCAATAGGATGCGCCCTGATCGGGCTTTGTAGAGCTACTTATACTGGGTTTGCCTGCAAGCGTACCGACAGATAGAACAGAAATTTCATTTTCAGGCACATTCAATCGAGTCTTGGCTTCGAGCCAGCCAAAAAGGCCAGGCGAGTTGCCCATCAAAGCTCCATCCGCGAAAAATGTATTAGTGTCGGAAACCTCGTGAATCGGAAAAAAGACAGGAGCAGCGCTGGTGGCTAGGGCTACGTCAACTACTCTCACATTCGCGTCTTGACTGATTTCTTTATGGTGAGGCGTTTTAAACATTTTGGGGGAGCCAGTACTTAGATTTGCTGCCGTAATCGCGACGTTCGCGTGCTTAAGGTCTCTCATCCGCGTGTCGCCAAATATTTCGACAAGTACCGCCTCCAACCCATCCGCTTTGTGAATAGGTTTTAGGAATGCGCGAGTTCCTCGAAGTACCGTTCTAATGAAACGAAGAATTTTGGATCTTGTATGAGAGAGCGGTGGTTTTACTGGGTTGGGAAAGATTCTGTTTCCATTTTTTACGAAGGTATCTTCGATGTCTTTGAGGGGAATGCCTGACGCAATACCAAGCGCGATAATTCCACCTATGGATGTCCCTGTGATCAGGTCAAAATGCTCTGAGAGAGGCCTGCCTATTCGCTCCTCAAGTCGCCTAAGTACCCTCACAGTGTATAGGCCTCTAAAACCGCCTCCGGATAAAGCCAAGACCTTGCCGCCCACTAAAATTCCCCTTCACCAGTGCAGATCTTCATACTAAACTCACCTCAAATTACTATATATAGACATCAATAATATTTTTCAACCCCATATCTAGTAAATTCTTTGGTGAGGAAGGTGCAGGAATGGAAGTTTGAACTCAAGGGCTCAAAAACACGCGAAAGCGAGAGGAGCTGGTCAACGCAGAAAGCCGAGGCGAAACCGGATTTTCGATGAGCTGAATGTTCGCTCTTGTTTAACAGCGGGAACAAGCGCCACCACATCCCGTAAGCAACGGTCAAAACCGACCTTTCTATATTGCCCAAGAAACTGACAGTGTTCCAAAGCTGAAGTTGTCTTTATGGCGCTCGTCTTCGCTGGTCGAGGCACGCAATGTGACCGCGGCCAGCAGGTGATCCCACTGCCAGGTAGCGCCCAGACCAAGCTGACCAATCAGCGGCCCTTCGTCAAAACGATAAGCCCCGGCATTGTCGTCGATGTAGGAATAGCCTACATACTCCACACCCAGCCCCACATACACGGACCAGCTACTGCCCGAATCCTTGAACGAGCCCGGCAAAGCGATGGTTGAGGAGGTACCAGCGTAGTCCGGCACAAAATTTATAGGAAGGTGTCTGCCAAGCTGCCAGACCAACCCGGTTTTAGCGGAGGTTCGAAAACTCGACAGTAGTCCGGATCCGATCACCGACACACGCTGTTCAATGTTGCCGCCCTGCCCGAGTTGCAGGAGTTTTCGGCCATGCGCAGCCTGTATGCCACCCACCACATCGGTTCCAAGCTGATTCCCCCACCCTTGCGGCTTGTCGCTTCCCGTGGCTTTGTGCACCCATTTCTGAACCGACTCGGCACCGCTTTCGGGCCCAATAACACCAATGTGAGCACCAAAGCCGGTAATCGTATCGGCGTTCCAGCTCCATAGTGTGCCGCTGAGCGACAGGTGGCCGGCATAGGGAATGTCGTCGAACTGCGGATCTTCAACCGTAATATCTTCAGGTGTGACCATGAATTGCCGCAAACTCAGGCTTACCGCCTGCTTTGAATCGGTAGTTCCAATACCTGGCAGAAAGCGCAGCTCATCACGCAGAACCCGGGCAAATCTTGCCGACTTTCCATCATTCTCGTCAGCGGTGTCTGTCAGATACGAAAAGCGTACCCCGTTTGTATAGCCGCGATCGGTTCCGGTAAGCAGGTCGTTATCCCAGGACAGGTTCACGACTTCTGCCTTCAGGATGGTTGGGAAAACACTAATAACGAAAATCAGCAGGAAGGCACATTCGCAGCGACGACTCAAATCCAGTCTCTCCGGTTGAAACTAAAAGTAACGAGCATGGCCTAATGTCGGGTCAGACCTGTTACAACGGCCACTCAATCCAGATGTGCAGACTAAGTCGCTTTCCCCCGCTTTTCTAGTTCCCTCCCATCGACGCCATCAGGTTTCCTAGCACCCGTCAAAGCGTGGCCGAAACAGCTTCAGATCCAACGTATTATCAGAGAGGGCTTCGGTGGCCAGCCATTTCTCGACAATCTCTTGAAACTCCCCACTGGCCCACAAAGCGCGAAGCCCTTCATTCAATCGGTAGCGGAGGATGTTTGATCGAGGATTCTTGTGGCCAAAGAGTACGTGGTAATAGCTGCTTTTAAAGGGCTTGGGGGCAAACGTAAGTTCCTTCGCTTCCTCTGGCGTCATCCACTGACCAATCATCGCCATGCCAACCAGGGGATCCATCGGAAACAAATCAATGCGTCCGGCTAACAGTTTCCGGAAATTGGCCTCGTCCGATGTGGTCACATCCACGCTCACAGTGCCTCGGCCCACAAGGCTCGCGAGCTTTTCGTTGTAGCTATAGTCCTGGGTAGCGCCTACAGACATCCCCTCCAGATCTTCAACCGACGCCCAGTCGAACTGCAATGTATGCCGATGGTAAAACACATATTGATACGGAAGAACTCCGGCTGAATAAAGAAAGTTATGTGACCGTCGTTCCACACACGACCAGGCCGCCGTTCCGTCGAACTGCCCGGCCTTCGCCAACATAAAAGCCCGAGACCAGGGATAGAACGTGAATTCGGTCTTGAGCCCCTGAGTTGCATAGGCCTGAGTGATCAGCTCGGCGAGCAGCCCATTCTCATTGGCAGATTCATCAAAGTACGGTGGCCAGTGCCCAGTGGTAAGCCGAACCGTATCGGAGGCTTGAGCAGGCGGGGTAAGAAAAACTGAAAAGGTGAAAAGTAAGCATGCGACCGCTCCTGGAAAACGTAGCAATCTATTAGGTTCCCTTGTTGATCAATTAGTGTCAAAACGACTAGCTCTCTAAAATAGTGCAGACTTAAACCTGACGCCACATGTTGAGCCGAACCACTCGTGAAGTCTCTACCTCACCCAAACCGCGGTTACCCGATTCCGACCCAGCGCTTTGCTTTGGTACATCGCCCTATCGGCCCGGCTAACGGCTGTGACAGCGTCATCTCCTTCGCGCAGATCCGTCACACCAATACTCACCGTGGCCTCAAAATCCGCGCCATTGGTGCTCGTCCCCCGATAGGTTTCCAGGGCAACCCTCAAGCGTTCAGCCGTTTTAAGGGCATCACTGACGGTGCACTGCGGCATGATCACCAGAAATTCCTCACCACCCCAGCGCGCGACCAAATCCTGGGCTCTGAGCTCCTGGCGGAGAATGTCGGCAAAAGCCTGCAACACCTTATCGCCAGCATCGTGTCCGCGACTGTCATTGAGTTGCTTGAAATGATCAAAGTCCATCAGCATCAAGCTCACTGGCTCGCCGGAACGTTTAAATCGCTCAAGTTCCTGATCAAGCAGGTACTGCATTTGCCGACGATTCAGCAGGCCGGTCAATGAATCGGTGATGGCCACTTTCTGTAACCGCTTCTGGGCCGCGATGACAACGCCCAGGTAAAACACCGACAGGTAACTGAACATGGCGAAAACAACGGTCAGGTTGAACAGGTGCACCAGGTTGAGGGCCATTTCTGGAATAGGCTGTAGGGGGGCTACAAACCACATCACCACACTCAGGGCCACGTAATAGGCCCATAGCACACACAACCCGGGCACTATCCACTTCCGGGGTGCGGAAAGGCAGATCGCCGGGATAAACATCAGCAAGTAATAGTGAAAGCCGCTGCCCCAGCCGATCATCACGATTCCAAGGGCGGCATGCACAACCACTTCTGTCCAGATCAACCAGACCGCCAGTCGGTTACGCCGCTGCTTCAGGGCGTAATAGGCTCCGATGTACATGGCCACGCTAACCACGTTCACCCAGGCCAGGACCGGAGAATCCAGAATCAGGAAAAGAAAGAAGAAGGCGACATCTACCGAACCGGCGATCTGGGCACAGCGCATCGCCAGCTGCCAGAAGGCAGGCCTTCCGATTCGCGCCGGCGCACTTCCATTTTCAAAGGCGGGTGAGTTATCCACGATGCTCCTAGGCCATACATTTTTATCGTAAAAGCAGAATAGTTGCCCTATGCACCCATAGTGGTTCAAACACTGTCGCGGAGGAACGGCTATCACAACTTTTAACATTCACGGTCGGAGTCACCAGGTATCGGCGGTGGATTCGGAGTGGGTTTGTTCAAGAATTTTCCGTTTGACACCAGACTGATCCAACCGCCTTAAAATGCGAGCCAGTGGCTGTATAAGGTCTTTGTGGCGTTCGTGCAGGTAATGGTACAGCGTAAACGTAGTGACCGGTTCAGCATGTTGATGAAACTTGCTCCAGCTGGCGTGCTGCATTGGGGAAAAGCCCTCAATCTCGGAGACCAGGGCCACGCTGACTCTTCCCCGCTCCAGTAATTCATTCACTTGGGCATAACTTGCAGTAGGCACCGGTTCCAAGCCTGAACTCGCGGCTGTCATTTCCTCGACAATCACTCCCCGGCGTATGGCGACTAACTGGGGAGATTCCTGCGCCGATGCCTTCCAGTCAGCAACCGGTTCTCGGGTTACCGCAAAGAGCTGTCCCTCCAGTAGCGGATACGGAACCTTAACCAGGCTTTCACTGTCATTGCCGACAGCCTCAACCCGGAAAAGATCGCCATCCATAACACCTTGCTCAGCCATCAACAGCGCCCGGCGGGAAGGAAAGCTATGAATCACCAACTCAATGTTCAGCTCTTTATAGGCAGCACGAAGCAACCGAATGCCTAACGCCACGCTGGGCACATCCTCGATCACTGCGATGTTGAGCGTTTGTTGCTCCTGACCAGACTTCACGTCGCCACTCGCGCAGGAGGCGTCCGCCACAATCAGGAGCAACAGCAACATTCTGATCATATCTCGATTGCTCAATACTGGACTTGCGCTGAACTAGGTGAACAGCCTTACATTCGTGGCTTTCTGACCGATGTTTCCTGCAGAAATCCCACACCGCATTACCCTCCCGGGTGAACCGGAGAATACTTGTGGAGTATAGGAAAGGATTGCCACCACAAGCACACAATTCGTAACTGGCAAACCCACCCGGTGCGTCGCATACTACAACACACCTCTCCCATGGGACCGCCACTACACAGACCTTTCTATGCCCGAGAACACAATCATCGCGCCTACAGCAGGCGCGCCGGACGCCGAAACATGCCTTCCGGATTCTGAAGAGCGCCGACTGGCCTCACTTGAAAGCTACGGCGTGCTGGACACGGTCGAAGAAGCCGATTTCGACGACATTGTTGAGCTGATTTCCATCATCTGCGAAGCCCCCATCGCCGTGATCAACTTCATTGACCGTGACCGGCAGTGGTTCAAGTCGGTAAAGGGTTTGGGCGTCCGTGAAACACCGCTGGATATCTCCATCTGCGCCCACGCCATTCTTCAGCCCGACTTGTTCATTGTGGAAGACACCCGCGAAGATCCAAGGTTTTCCAACAACCCCCTGGTTACACAGGATCCCTATCTTCGCTTTTATGCCGGAGCCTTGCTGACCGATAAAGACGGGTTACCTCTGGGCACTCTGTGCGTTCTCGATCATAAGCCGCGCGACCTGAATGCGAATCAGCGGTTCGCGCTCCAGACCCTGGCCAATCAAGTCATGACGCAACTTGAGTTTCGTCGCTCCCTGCGAGAGCAACAAGCACTGATCGAAAAACTGGACGCAGTTCGGAAGGACCTGGTTATAACGGCAGCCACCGATTCGCTTACGGGGTTACTTAATCGAGGCTCTTTCGAACAGCTTTTGGAGCGGGAGGCTCTTCGGATTCAACAGGGCGCTCCATCTGCTGTCTTAATGATGATCGATCTGGACTTTTTCAAAGAAATCAATGACCGGTTTGGCCATCACGTTGGAGATCGGGCGCTCACCGGTTTTGCGGATGTCTGCCGCGATGTGTTTCGGCAAAGCGACATCCTGGCGCGCTGGGGAGGCGAGGAATTTGCGGTCTTCATGCCCCGAACCACATTAGACAATGCTCTTCTGGCCGCTGAACGGCTTCGTACAGCCCTTCGGCAGAATGACCTGATCGCCGTCAATTCAGCGCCCGGCGCCATCACCTTCAGTGCAGGGCTTTGCACATTTAGCGGAAAACAAAGTCCGGCAGAGGCCATGCAGCGAGCGGATGAGTTGCTTTATCAGGCCAAGACAGAGGGCCGAGATCGAATTATATGCGAGGAATAGCCATACAGTTGCTAACCATCCAACGCCGGGGAGACAGCATCTATTCATCAAACGGTCGCAGTTTCTTTAACTCGTGCAGACTGCCTGTCTCTTTGCCCTAGTATAGCCGCCTCGCTTGGCTCAAGTTGCAGGCAGCTATTCCCCACATTGCCAACAGAACAGAATTCAGACTCCCACGAGCATGTCCCGATATTGCGTTGCGCAATCAAGACTGGCCGATTCATAAACGGCGCCCTCACCCAGAATATTCACAACGTAATTGATCGGCTGAAGCTCCCCGTGAGCGTCCTGCGTTGCTAATTCAACGATCTCCAGACAGCTCTCGGCGCAAACCCACAAGACTCGGGCCTCGAGCCTACCGAATGTACTCATCATCACGGACACTGAAGGTCTCCCACTACCAACCGGTACCTACCGGCAAGAAAGAACTCCTCCTGAGAGTTACGACCTATCTTGGGTCGAAGCCAGTCCTCCACGTTGCTCAGCAAGCATTCAAACAACAAACGATTACAAAAGCGTGACAGCTACTCTCGAGTCTTTAGCAACCATACAAGTATGAGAGTCAACAGTCCGTAATCGAACTGCCACACAATATAGCTAGCATCTTAACTGACAACTTAAATTGGTCTATACGATAACTGGAGATCGTAATGAATACTGATAGACGACGTTTCTTGCAGCTCTTACTTGTTAGCGGCTCGGCTGCGGCACTGAGTGCGTGCGGAGGAAGTTCGAGCGGAGAGAGCGTCAGCCGTCCCCAGACACCAACTCAGAGAAACCCACAAAAAAAACCAACACAAGAACTTATGCCGCAGCCCACAGAAGAGCTAGCGATGGAGCTTCCTTTGAATGCTGGGCCTCTTATGAACATAGGCCCGCTCGAAGACAGCGGAGTCGATAGCATTCTTATCCCGTCCGACTTCGAAATTCGCCGCGTCGCCATCTCAGGCCTCACTGCGTCAACATCTATCCCCCTGCCTTCAATCGGGGTGATCAATTACCCTTGGCATACCTTCCCGGACGGTGGGGCAGTCTTTGACCTAGATGATGGCGGGTGGATTTACGTAAGCAACAGTGAAACCACATTAACTGGGGGGTGTGGTGCACTCAGGTTTGACCAAGATGGCCAGATTATCGACAGTTACCCCATTTTGAGGAACACTCGTCGAAATTGCGCCGGCGGGCCTACGCCCTGGCAAACATGGCTTTCCTGCGAAGAAGTGAGTGACGGCAGAGTTTACGAGTGCGACCCTTTGGGAACTCCCAGTACGGCACGCGAACTACCTGCTCTGGGCATTTTCAACCACGAAGCGGTAGCCGTCGACCTCAAAACCCAAACGATTTATCTCACCGAAGACGCAGGCGATGGTCGGCTTTATCGATTCCGGTCAAGCGGCATGGCCACATCGATCAATGGAAGACCGGGACTCGATATGCAAAACGGAACATTGGAAGTCCTCGAAATCGAAGGCTTCGAAGCCGGTGCTTATCAAGAAGATTTTACCGACGCACGGACTGTAAAGCGGGTTCACTGGGTTCCAGCACAATCTCCTGATCGCCCTCAGAGTGAGGTCCGTTCAGAAATCCAGAATGCTACAGGCATTGGCGCTCCTGGTACCGCCTTCAAAGGCGGTGAAGGCATCTGGATTCAGGAGCTATCAGAAGACCAACAACCCACTGTGAGTGGAGCGACTAATCCACTTCGTGCGGTCGTGTATTTTGCTTGTAAGGGCGACAACCGAGTGTATGCCCTAGACGTTGACAACGACCTAATCGAAGTGGTTTTTGATAACGAACAACTGATGGCTCCAGACATTCCGTTTGACGACGTCGATAACATCACAATCTCTCCCATGGGTGATGTTATTGTCGCTGAAGATGGTGACGCGATGCGTTTGATGGTGATGAATCCAAGCGGCCCATCAAAGATTCTTCTGCAGGTACCCGGTGGAGGCAGCGAACTAACCGGTCCGGCGTTTACCGGCAATGGCAAGTTTCTCTATTTTAGCTCTCAGCGTGGAGGTGCGGCGGGCCCCGGCCTGTCCGGACTGGGCATAACCTACGAGCTTAGAATTCCAGATAGCTTTCTTGTGGGATAGGACGCCATGAAGATCCAAAGTGTGCTGGCGCTCATCCTTGCGTGCAACTTTTTGTCATTCAATGCGTACGCGCAGCCTAAGGAGATCGGCTGGCAGGATCTGGTGCCTCTGGGTTGGCCAGACCGAGATCCTCTTGATGGGCGAGACATCTCATCGCTAAATGATGACGATCCGGAAGCTGTCCGGCTTTATGCCCTCCTCCGCAACTACCTCGATAACGCGCCGGTTGTGCGGTCGCTGCATGATCAATACGTGACCATTCCCGGCTTCGCCGTTCCACTAAACTTTCATCCCGACTCCCGTGAAATACGCCAGTTTTTGCTGGTGCCATTCTATGGTGCCTGTATTCACGTTCCTCCTCCTGCGAGCAACCAGATCATTCTCGTCGATGCGGGGTATGTTTCCGGTGAAATTCCTCAGCAAAAAGATGTGCCGATTGAGGTAACCGGCCGTTTGATCGTTGAGCACGCTGAGTCAGACCTGGCCGTCTCAAGCTACCGAATCAACGCCACTCGCATTGTTCCTTACCATTAAACATCCGAGGCCCGACATGAAACGTTACGGCACACTAGCCCTTATGATATTCCTGCTGAATGTAGCTGGTTGTGGAGGGTCCTCCTCTGGTGACAAATCGCCCAACCGGCAGCATCAGCCTTCGGAATCTCCCTCTACGCCTGCCTCGCCCCCTAACGAAAGTCAGCCGTCGGTCCGTGTCAGTGCCGGCGCAGACATTGTGATTAACGAAGGTGACGATTTTACACTTGAGGGAGTAAGTGAGATATCTAGAGCAGATGAACAACCTATCGTCAGAGTTCTCTGGACTCAACTCTCCGGCCCATCGGCCAGAATCGTTACTCAACCTGATCAAAATAGGGCGACATTTAAAGCTCCTCAAATCGAAGGTGGCCCTGCGGAACTGCGGTTTCAATTTGAAGCTGAAGCCTTCGATGGCCAACTGTTCACTGACGAGACAACGGTTACAATTCGTGATGTGATCGCCAACGATCTTCCTCAAGTATTTGCAGGAGACGATTTTTTCGTTTTCGGCGGGGAAACATTTGCCCTCAAGGGCGAAGCGAGTGACCCGGACGGGATCGCCTCTGTCCATTGGAGTCTGATCGAACCAAGCAATGAGATAATCTTGATGGATGCCGAGTCCTCGGAGACAACTGTTACCGTTCCCCAGGTCAAAGATGTTCGCCAAGTCACTTTTGCATTTCATGCAACTGACACTCGTGGAGGAGAGTCTGCCGACATTATCAAAGTAACCGTTGAACCTTCTGTCAGCAACACTCCACCGATAATTGAGCAGTTGCGCATTGAACCCGGTGTAGCTACGAGCGGAGAATTCGTTACGCTGAGGGCCACGGCAACTGACCTTGACGACGATAATCTACAATTTCGTTGGGCGCAAAGCCCACAAGATCCTTTCCCTTTAGCCATCAGAGACGCAGGAACACCAAATGCTCAGATCGTGATTCCAGAGCTGACCGATCCCGCCGCCCTAAACTTTACCCTCACAGTGACTGACGGTGCTCTTAACGACAAGCGTTCAGGGGAACTTCAGATTGTCCCCCGTAAAACACCAAAACCCACCCTGATTAGTTGTCTATTCAACCCTTTCCAGCCTGGCTGCCCTCTGCAGCTGGTAGGAGACTTGGTAGGCAATGGCGGAGTTCTTAGGTGTGACGACAACCCATTCTCAATAGAATGCCCTCTAAATGTCATTGCCCGTGTCAGCCCACCTATTGCTGAGTGCCTTGTGGAACCGTCACTAGAGGGATGCGCCCAGACTCTTGGACAACTTGCCGATCCGCTTTTCGTGTTCCGCTCCTTACCAACACCGCAGCTCGCGTCAGAGTGCACACCAGCCTTCGACGATCTGAGCTTCGAACACTATGCTGGCGTAATACACGGGCACACAGGCTACTCGGACGGCGCCATAGGAACCCGCCCAGCTCATGCATTTGAACGCGTTCGACATGAAGGTAACAGCTTCATGGGCATCAGTGATCATTCTGACAATGCCCGCCTTCCACTAACGGTCACCGGTGACTGCTTTTCAGAAGAATTTCTGGATTGCTTGCTAGCCGACACTGAGAACCCAGAGGATAGTTTCCGCAAGTGGCATGCAACTCGAGATCAAGCGTTTGAAACCACTACACCAGCCTTCACCGCATTCCGCGGTTTTGAGTGGACTTCTGACCGATTTGGACACCTGAACGTATTTTTTTCAGATAACATAATCAATGCCAAGACAGGGCCAGGTTACCTGATCTCGATGGGCCTTTTCTGGCAATGGTTTCTATACCCAGAGTTTCTGGGCGGAGGCAGCGACGGACTCGTTGTATTCAATCACCCCGGTCGCGAAGACTTGTTTGAAAATATTCTCTCCACCATACCTGGAGGGCGCGATCCCGCCTTTGCTTTCAACGATTTTGAGCACGTACCTGGAGCCAACATGCGAGTAGTAGGTCTGGAGGTGTTCGGAAAAGGTTCAGAATATGATAGTTCAGGAAAAGGAGGTAGCTGGCTCTCTTACGCGCTGGACAAGGGCTGGTATCTCGGTGCGATCGGCTCCGAAGATCACCACGGTACCAGCTGGGGAGCAGCCTCTCTGCCAAAAACCGTGATGATTGCCCGCTCCAATAGCGAAACAGATCTGAAAGAATCCATGTTAGCCCGCAGATTCTACGCCGTTGCCCAGAATTTTAACGATATACGAATGGACTTTAGAATTGATCGAGCCCCCATGGGTGCCCGGCTAGGAAGACCAGCGGGAGAACTATTAACCGCAGAATTCGAACTTACTCGTGGCTTTGAAGCTTTCTCCGGACTCATCGAAGTCGTAACTCGAGGTAACCGAGTGATACACACACTTGAAGGCTCGGAAGGAACATTAAGCATCCGTGTGTCACGAGACGAACCGTACTACTTTCTAACCCGGATTTCTCATGAGGGGATAAAAGAAAGCGGCTGAAAGTGCTATAGTTTCAGGACCTTACACCGTTCACCAAGCACCAACAGCCGCTATCCAAAATGGTACCTGAAAAACTGACCTTCTCGCCA